>NZ_RAVY01000161.1:0-22063 GCF_003611625.1 Corallococcus sp. CA054B | reverse complement strand
GTGGGCGTCCGTGAGGCGCTTGAAGATGCGCTCCAGCCGGGCGCGGAAGCTGCCCAGGTTCTTGCCGAAGTAGCGGTCCGGGTGGAAGCGGCGGGACGCGTTGTAATACGCCTGCTTCACCTCCTGGGGACTGGCGCCCCGGGCCACGCCCAGCACCGCGTGGTGGTCCATCTTCTCCAGCGAGCGCTCCATCTCGATGATGTCGCGCTTCTGGTCGGGCTCCAGGTCCACCTCCTCCGACAGGGCGGCGTCCACCACCGGGGCGACGGGCGGAGCGCGCTGCACGACGCGGGCGGGCACGATGGCCCCCTTGGCGCGCAGCGCCAGCAGCACGGCGATGGTGCGCGCCTCGCCCAGCGAGGAGCGGGACAGCACGGCGTCGATGCGCTCGACGCGGCCCACCAGCGCCAGCACGGAGCCCTCCTCCGGGCTGAGCTGGAGACGGGCCGGGTCCAGGTGGGGAACCGTGGCGATGTGGTCGGTCCTGCCCCCCAGGCCGACGATGGGGTTGGGCGCGCTCAAGGTGTCAGTTCCGCAGGCTGGCGAATCCCCGAGTGTAGGTGTCCAGGAAGCAGGGCGTCAAACCTCCCGGCACCGTCAAACCGCCCCCCCTTCTACAGCGTGGCGAGGACACGCTGGAGGATGCCCAGCGCTTCGTCCAGTTCGGCTCGGGTGATGATGAGGGGCGGGGCGAACCGGAGCGTCACCTCCCCGGCGGAGTTCACCAGCAGGCCGGCCTCGCGCAGCTTCGCGATGACGGGGGCGACCTCGCGGTCCAGCTCCACGCCCAACAGCAGCCCCTGCCCGCGCACGGCCTTGATGCGGCCTTCGGGCAGCGCCGCCTGGAGCGCGCGCGCGCCGGCGAGGAAGTGCTCCCCCTTGGCCTGCACCTCGGCCAGGAAGCCGGGCTCGCGCATCAGCCGCAGCACCACGTTGCCCGCGGCGGCGGACACCAGGTTGCCGCCGAAGGTGGAGCCGTGGGTGCCCGCGGAGAGGCTGACCGCCAGCTCCTCGCGGCAGAGCATGGCGCCCATGGGCAGCCCGTTGCCCAGCGCCTTGGCGATGCTGATGGCGTCCGGCCGGATGCCGTGGTGCATGAAGCCGAAGGGCTGGCCGGTGCGGCCCATGCCCGTCTGGACCTCGTCCACGAGCAGCAGCAGGCCCTGCTCGTCACACAGGGCGCGCAGGCCCTGGAAGTAGCCCAGGGGCGCCATGCGCACGCCACCCTCGCCCTGGATGGGCTCCACCAGGATGGCGGCGGTGGACGGCCCCACGGCGCGGCGCACCGCCTCCAGGTCGCCGAACGGCAGGTGCCTGAAGCCCTGGGGCAGCGGCTCGAAGCCGGCGTGGTACTTCGGCTGGCCGGTGGCGGTGACGGTGGCCAGCGTGCGGCCGTGGAAGCTCTTCTCGAAGGTGAGGATCTCGAAGCGCTCGGGCTGGCCCCGGTCCTTCATCACCTTGCGGGTCAGCTTGATGAGGGCCTCGTTGGCCTCCGCGCCGGAGTTGCAGAAGAACGCGCGCGGCAGGCCCGCCCAGTCGGTGAGCTGCGCGGCCAGGTCGATCTGCGGCTGCGAGTAGAAGACGTTGGAGACGTGCCACAGCGTGTCCAGCTGCGCCTTGGCCGCCGCGACCACCTCCGGGTGGCAGTGGCCCAGCGCGCACACGGCGATGCCGCCGATGCAGTCCAGGTACGCCTTGCCGTCCGCGTCCCACACCCGCGTCCCCTGCCCGCGCACCAGGGCAATGGGTTGCTGCTTGTAGTTCTGCAGCAGGTGCTGCTTCGCCTTCTGGATGAGGCTCTCGTTGCCAGGGGCGGATGCGGGGGACGGCGTTTGCAAGGTGGTGTACCTCTCTCTGCCTGATGACGCGGTGGGACGACGCGCGGACCCTAGCGCGCTAGAGGATGTAGCGCGACAAGTCCTCGTCCTGGACGATGGCGGCCAGGCGCTCGCGCACATAGCCAGCGTCCACCTGGAAGTCGCGCGGGCCCATTTCGCTGGCCGTGAACGACACCTCGTCCAGCAGGCGCTCCAGCACGGTGTGCAGCCGCCGGGCGCCGATGTTCTGCGTGCGCTCGTTGGCCTGCTGGGCGATGCGGGCGATCTCCGCCACCGCGTCGTCCGTGAAGGACAGGCGCACGCCTTCGGTGCCGAGCAGCGCGGTGTACTGGCGCATGAGCGAGTTCTTGGGCTCGCGAAGGATGCGCATCAGGTCGTCGCCGGACAGCGGCTCCAATTCCACGCGGATGGGGAAGCGGCCCTGGAGCTCCGGGATGAGGTCCGCCGGCTTGGAGACGTGGAAGGCGCCCGCGGCGATGAAGAGCATGTGGTCCGTCTTCACCTGGCCGTACTTGGTGTTGACGGCCGAGCCCTCCACGATGGGCAGGATGTCGCGCTGCACGCCCTCGCGCGAGACATCCGGGCCCCCGCCGCCCTTGCCGCCCTCGCGGCTGGCGATCTTGTCGATCTCGTCGATGAAGACGATGCCGCTGGACTCGGCGCGCGCCACGGCCTCGCGCTGGACGCGGTCCGGATCCACCAGCTTCTGCGCCTCCTCCGCGCGCAGCACCTGGAGCGCCTCCGGCACGCGCAGCTTGCGCTTCCGGGTGTTCTTCATGCCCGGCATGTTCTTGAACAGGTCCTGGAGGTTGACGCCGATCTCCTCCATGCCCTGGCCGCTGAAGTTGCGCATGAACGTGGGGGAGCTCTCGTTGGTCTCCACCTCCACGGTCTGATCATCCAGGGTGCCGGCGCGCAGCTGGGCGCGCAGCTTCTCCCGCTCGCTGTCGCCCAGCGGCGCGGGCGCGGGGGTGGGCGGGGGCGAGAAGCCGAACGGCGGAGAGGACGGGGTGCGCGTCTGTCCGCCGTTCTTGATGAGCTCCATCAGCCGGTCCTCGGCCAGCTCCTCCGCGCGCGGCTTGACCTTCTCCGTCTCCTCCTCGCGGACCAGCGCGATGGCGGCTTCGACGAGGTCGCGGATCATCGACTCGACGTCGCGGCCCACGTAGCCCACTTCGGTGAACTTGCTGGCCTCCACCTTGACGAAGGGGGCCTGGGACAGCTTCGCCAGGCGGCGGGCGATCTCCGTCTTCCCCACGCCGGTGGGGCCGATCATGATGATGTTCTTCGGGTAGATTTCATCCCGCAGGTCGTCCGGCACCTGCTGGCGGCGCCACCGGTTGCGCAGCGCGATGGCGACGGCGCGCTTGGCGTCGTTCTGCCCGACGATGTAACGGTCCAGCTCGCTGACGACCTCGCGAGGCGTGAAGGCGGACAACTTGCGCGATTCGGCCACGGGGCGGTCCTCTCAGAGCTCTTCGTAGGAGACGTTGGCGTTGGTGTAGACGCAGATGTCCGCGGCGATGGCCATGGCCTGCGTGCAGATGTCGCGGGCGGACAGGTTCGAGTGCGCCTGGAGGGCGCGCGCGGCGGCGAGGGCGTAGTGGCCCCCGCTGCCCACGGCGGCGATGCCGTGGTCCGGTTCGATGACGTCACCCGCGCCGGACAGGATGAAGGTCTTCTCCTTGTCCGCGACGATGAGCAGCGCCTCCAGGCGGCGGAGGAAGCGGTCGGTGCGCCAGTCCTTGCCCAGCTCCACGCAGGCGCGGGCCAGGTTCTTCTGGTGCTCCTTGAGCTTGGCTTCGAAGCGCTCGAAGAGGGTGAAGGCGTCCGCGGTGCTGCCCGCGAAGCCGGCGAGCACCTGCCCCTCGCCGAGCTTGCGCACCTTGCGCGCCGTGTTCTTCATGATGGTCTTGTCGAGGCTGACCTGGCCGTCGCCCGCGATGACGACCTTCCCTTCGCGGCGGACGCAGAGGATGGTGGTTCCGTGGAACATGACCGGGGGTTTAACAAGACCACCCGGCCGCGACCCACAAAAACCGCGCGGCTGTCCGCTCCCTCACCCTGCGAAGGCGCTCAGGTCGCGGTCGCTTTCATCCAGCGCCCCACAAGCTTAACCAGGGGGCCCTTCTTCGCCTTCACCGTCTTCGCGTCCGGCAGCGTCACCACGCCCCGGTCCGGGGCCAGCCACTCCACCAGCCCCGAGTCGTCCTCGAAGGCGAAGCCCTTCGTGTCCTTCACCTTCGCGCCCCGGTGGAGGATGACCTGGAAGATGCCCTTGGGGGCCAGGCGGAACGTCACGCGGTCATCACCCGAGTGCACGAAGCTGGGGGCCTTCCACTTGATGCGCTCGGTGATGCTGTCGTCGGACGCGAGGATGGCCGCGCGCACGGCTTGAATCTCCGCTTTCAGCGGGTGCTCGAGCTGCGCCATGAACTGGTCGACTTCGCCGTCTCGCGTGGCCATTCCGTGTCCTCTTCCATCCGCGTCGTCGCGCCGCGACCCCCGCCCTACTTCGCGGGCGCTGGAGCGGGCGCGGCGGCCGGGGCCGTCCCAGCGGGAGCGGGCGCGCCCGGCAGCTCGGACGGCACCAGCTTGGGCAGGAGCACGCGGCACGCGTCCCCGGACAGCCAGTGGTACGTGCACAGCCATTCCGTGACGGGCACGCGCACCTGCCAGCCCAGCACGAAGAGGATGAGCAGCGTGAGCCCCAGGCGGGCCCCCAACGACATGCGCTCCGCCTCGTCGTCGTCCTGCGTGTGGAGCAGCGCCCCACGCACCAGGTCCACGTGGTCCACGCGCGCGTTGCTCGGCAGCTTGGGCTTGCGGGTGATGAGCGTCGCCACGCCGCGCGTGAGCATCAGCCGGTCGTTGAGCGCCCAGCCGGAGCCCTCCAGCAGCAGCGCCAGGTTGCGCCTGCGCAGCTTCAACCACCCGAGCAGGCCCGCGGGCGCCATCACCACGATGGCGAGGATGGTCGCCGCGGTGATGACGTCCACCAGCGTGAGTGACTTCACCTGCGTGAGGATGAACGCCAGCGAGGAGCCCAGCGCCGCGAACGCGATGCCGCCCGCCGCGAGCACCCCCGCGATGCCGCCTCCCGCCGGAGCCGCCGCGGGCGCCGCACCCGCCGGGGCCGGAGCCGCCGAGGGCGGAGGCGCGGTCACCGTCTGCTTGTAGCCGGACTCCAGCGACGCATCGAAGTCCTTCTCCCCGGACGCGGCCAGCCCCTCCACCTTGCTGGTGATGAACGTGCCGATGCGCATGAACGGCATGGTCATCGACTCCCAGAGCGACACGGGCTGCCGGATGACCTGCGTGACGATGGCGTCGCTCTCCTTGCCGTCCACGTCGTAGAACACGCCGCGCTTGCCCACGACGAGCTCCGTGCTGCGGCCGGAGGTGACGGGCACCGCCACCTCGTAGCCGTCCGTCGCGTCGCGGGGCAGCACCTTCACGTAGAGGATGCAGGTGGTCCCCTGCCCCGTCAGCGCCGCGTGCGCCGCGCGGTCCGTCACCAGCACGGACAGCGTGTACTTGCGCCCCGCGAGGATCAGCGTGCCCCGCTCCATCAGCGCCCGCCGCTTGGGCAGGTACAGGTTGGGCATGCTGATGAAGTTGTTGGCGAACTGCAGCAGCCAGCGCTGGTACAGCACCAGCCGCTCCAGCTCCTCGATGACGTCCAGCGTGGGCTTGAGCGACAGGTCCTCGCGGCTCACCGACTCCAGCGCGTCCAGCTCCTCGTCCGACACCGCGCCCAGCGTGTCCGCCACCGCGTGCAGCGGACTCGCGTCGCGCTTCGCCTGCCAGGCGAGGATGGCCTCCGCCTTCGTGGACAGCTCGCGCCAGGCCGTGTCCGTCAGCTTCACGCCGTCGCCCAGCAGCGGCGCCGCCACCTCCTGGTGGAAGGCCTCCAGCTTCTCGTAGCCGGCGCCGCGGTACAGCCGCGCCCACACCAGCACGCCGGACGGATCCGGCGGCGCGATGGGCAGCTCGTTCGCGGCCTTCCCCATGGCGCCCAGGTCACCCAGCGCGCCCTCCACGCGGTCCGCGCGCAGGCGCAGGCTGGCGGCGGCCTCCGGCTGCGCGGCCACCAGCCGGCACTGCACGAAATAGCCTTCCAGCAGCGGCGCCACGTCGTGCACGCGCTTCGCCTGCTCCAGGCTCGCCGTGCCCCAGGTGAACACGGAGTCCTTGCCGCCCAGGTGCGCGAGCAGGGCCGCGCGCTCCTCGCGGAAGCGCTTCACCAGGCCCACGTCCACGCCTGCCAGGCCCGCGCGGTTCGTCACCTGCGGGAAGGCCGCGATGATGGACTGGGCCAGGGGCCGCAGCCGCTCCGGCAGCGACACCGGCGCGATGAGGCCGTCGCCGTTCTTGCCCGCGTCGCGCAGCGCCTTGTCGCTGGTGCGCAGCTGCTCCAGCGACAGCTTCGTGGCGTCCGGGGCGTTGAGCGTGCGCAGCACCAGCTCCGCCGCGCCCTTGAGGTTGGATGCCGTATCGGAGACCGCCGAAAGCTCCAGCACGTCGCTGCCCGCGTCCGCGCCCTTGCGGTCCTGCAGCCGCGCCGCCGTCCAGTCCACCGCCGCGCGCAGCTCCTCCACGCGGATGCGGCGGTTGCCGTCCGCGTCCATCAGCGTGAGGAAGCGCGGATCACACGCAATGCCCTCCAGGGGGCACGCGAGCGCCATCCACTGCGTGGCGGGGATCCTCACCGCCTCGGTAAGGGTGTTGAAGTCAGGGATGTCGACCTGGAGCGAGCCGCCGTAGCGGCGATAGACGAGCTGTGCCATTCGGCGCGAGAAGACAGCACACCCTGTCCGGGTGTGCACGCCTCAACGTCACGCCGCACCCAGGAAGGAGGGCCCGGGCGGCCTCCCTTCCCTGGGTCACCCGCTACTGCGCGGTGGCGACGGCGCTGTACACGCCGGGGTTCTGCCCCTGGCCGATGATGTAGACGGCCCGCGCGTCATCCTTGCCCGCGAAGTACACGGGCACCTGCACGCCCTGGTCGAGCGTCTTCCGCACCCCCGACTTCACGTCGTAGACGGCCACGTCGTAGGTGTCCGAGTCCATGCGCGCGTACGTCGCGAGCACGCGAGCTCCGTCCTCGGAGATCTTGTAGCTGAAGATGCCCTGCATCCACGTCTTCGCCTCGGCCTGCTTCTCCTTCAGGTCCACGGCCTTGAAGTCGCACGCGCGGCCGTTGCGGATGCAGTTGGTGCGGAACACCACCGCGCTGTTGTTCGGCGCGAAGCCGTAGCCGAACACGCCCGCCTGCACCTTCTCCGCCTTCTCCTGGCCCAGCGCGTACAGCATCAGGTCCACGGAGAACACCGGCTTCAGGAAGCGCGACAGGAACGCCACGTAGCGGCTGTCCGCGCCCCACACGAAGTTGGGCACGCGGTCCCCCACGCGCTTGGGCGCGCCGTCCGGCAGCGACGCCACCGCGAGGCCACCCGCGCGCGACGGCTGATCATACTTCTCCAGGAAGGCCACCGCCTTGGAGTCCGGCGCGAACGCCAGCTCCTCCACGGCCTCGCCCACCTTGCGCCCCGCGCCTCCGGACGCCGGGCCCACGTGCAGGTCGCCCAGCTGCTCCGGCTTGCCGTTCTCCGTGCGCGCCAGCCACTGGCCATCCGGCGAGAAGCTGAAGTTCTTCGTGCCCGTGGCCAGCTTCGTGCCCTTCAGCGCGGGCAGCTCCGCCAGGTACAGGTCATACATCCCGCGCACGGCCTCGCTGCGCACCTGGTAGGCCACGTGCTTGCCGTCGGAGGACACCTGGTAGTCGCCCACCTGATCCGCCAGCTTGCGCGGCGCATCCGTGGAGCCCACCGTCACCGCCGCCAGTCCGCCCGCGGCCGACAGCCGGCGCTTGAAGAGCAGCGTCTTGCCGTCCGGGGTGAACTGCGCGGTGCTCACCTCGCCCGCCACGTCCTGGAACGGCCCCTGCGGCAGCTTGCCCAGCTTCAGCGTGCCCGCGTCCACGAAGGCCACGTGCACGCCGTCCGGGGACGGCAACAGGTAGCTCACCGCCGTGCCCAGCTTCACCGGCGCCGCGGCCATGTCCGCGAGCGTCAGCACGTTCAATTCGCCGGACTGCGAAGCCGGGTTGTAGCCCGTCACGTACAACAGGTGCTTCGAGTCCTGGGTGAACAGCAGGCTGCCCGGCACGTTCGTCACGCCGTCGCCCAGCGCGCGCACGTTGCCGCCCGTCACCGGTACGACGTACAGCGAGCCCACCAGCATCTGCGGCGGAATGCCGTCCAGCCGGGGCTTCTGCCCGTTGAGCAGGAACGAGGCGTACTGCCCGTCCGGCGACAGGCGCAGGTCCGCCGCGCGCCCCGGCACGAGCAACTGTCCCTGCCCGCCCACCACGGCCGTGCCCTTCGCCGCGCTGCGGACCGTGTCCCCCTGCGCGGCGCTGCGCTGGGAGGGCGCGGCGTTGTCCTCACCCTTCTTGCACCCCGACACCGCCAGCAGGGCCAGCAGGCCCACCATCCCGGTTCGCTTCATGCGCTCGTCTGTCCTTCCGTCTGGGCGACAACGCCCGCGAGTGGCAGCCAGGCCGCCAGGTCCTGCTTCGCCCGCGCCGAGTAGGCCGCGCGCTTGTCCGCCTTCTTCATCCGCCCGGACAGCGGCGGGAACAGGCCGTAGATGACGTTGGTGGGCTGGTGCGGATGATCCGGCGGGTGCGCTTCCCCGGTGAGGTGCCGGTACAGCGACCCCAGCGCCGTCGTGGCCGGGGGCGGCACGAACGCACCGCCCGTCAGCCGCGCGTGCACCGCCAGCGCCACCATGTAGCCGCACGCCGCGCTCTCCACGTAGCCCTCCACGCCCGTCACCTGTCCCGCGAAGAACACCCGCCGCTCCGTCTTCAACGACAGGTCCTCCGCCAGCAGGCGGGGCGAGTCGATGAACGTGTTGCGGTGGATCTGCCCCATCCGCAGGAAGTCCGCATTCTGGAGGCCCGGGATGCACGTGCTGAAGATGCGCTTCTGTTCACCCCAGGTCAGACGCGTCTGGAAGCCCACCATGTTCCACGCCGTGCCCGCCCGGTCCTCCATGCGCAGCTGCACCACCGCGTACGGATCCTGCCCCGTGCGCGGGTCCTTCAGCCCCACGGGCTTCATGGGCCCGTAGGCCAGCGTGTCGTCGCCGCGCTCGGCCATCACTTCGATGGGCAGACACCCTTCGAAGTATTTCGGTTCCTCGAAGCTGTGCGGCACCACCTTCTGCCCTGCCTTCACCTCCTGGACGAAGCGGTAGTACTCGTCCTTCGTCATGGGCAGGTTGAGGTAGTCATCCCCACCGCCCTTGCCGTAGCGGCTCTGGCGGAAGGCGATGTCCATGTCGATGGAGTCGGCGGACAGGATGGGCGCGATGGAGTCGTAGAAGTAGAGCTTCGTGCCCACGTGGCGCTCCAGGTCCGCCGTGAGCGCCTCCGACGTCAGCGGCCCCGTGGCCACCACCACCACGCCGTCCTCCGGCAGCCGCTCCACCTCACCGCCGACAATCTCCACGCCCGCGCCGGACACCAGCCGGGTGGTGATTTCGCGCGAGAAGCCCTCGCGCTCCACCGCCAGCGCGTCGCCCGCGGGCACGCGGTGCAGGTCCGCGCTGGAGAGCACCAGCGACCCCAGGGCGCGCAGCTCCGCGTGCAAGAGGCCAATGGCGCTCTCCGGGTTGTCCGAGCGCAGCGAGTTGCTGCACACCAGCTCCGCGAGCGTGTCCGACTTGTGCGCCGGGGAGCGCTTGTGCGGCTTCATCTCCCGCAGCACCACCGGCACGCCGCGCCGCGCCAGCTGATACGCGCACTCCGTCCCCGCCAGGCCGCCGCCAATCACCGTCACCCGCTGCTGCTTCACGTCCGACATGCATGCCTCCGGGCCCCCGCACCGGGGCCCCAAAGGGCCCTGTTAGCAGAGACACCACGCCCTTTCACGTCCGCCCGCCTGCCCTGCGTCCCACCATGCGTGCGGAATGGGAGGTGAGGTTTCCCCACCTGGGATCCAACCCTAGGTTTCTCGCGGTCTTCGCTCGGGACGGGAAGCGTCCGGGCGAGCGCCCTACAACCGCGAATTGGGGATGGGAGTCACGCAGCCATGAGCCGAGCCGACGACTTGTTGAAGATCCGGGGCCTGTTGCAGGAGCGTCGCAGGACGACCGAGACCGCCCAGGCGGGCGCCCGCCGTGAGCTGGCCGCCCTGAAGGATCAGGAGCGCGATCCCGAGTACGAGGAGCAGGCGCAAGCGGAGCTGGCGGACTACACGCTCTCCACGCTGATTGAAGCGCAGCGCCGGGAGATCATGCTCATCGACGCCGCGCTGAGCCGCATGGAGAACGACGTGTTCGGCGAGTGCGTGGACTGCGGCAACGAAATCTCGTTGGACCGGCTGGAGGCCATGCCCTTCGCCATCCGCTGTGAGGAGGACGCCGCCATCCACGAGCAGGAGACGCGGGAGGCCGCGCGCCACGTGGGCAGCCTGTCCCTCTAGCGAAGCTGTCTCGAGCGCTCCCCCGTGCGTCCATCCCGCGCGGGGGAGTCGTGCATCCGGGCTACTCCGCGTCGCGCTGGAGCACGATGAAGCGGTAGTTCTTCAGCTCGTTCTCGCCCGCCGTGTAGAGCACGTCGAGCAGCAGATCATACGGGACCATCTTGTCCGCGATGACCGACAGCTCCTGGGTGAAGGGCGCCGCCGGATTGCGCGCGGCGATCTGCCTGAGCTTCTCCACTTCCTTCTTCAGCCGCTGATCCAACCCCAGCACCAGGCGCGCCTGCTGCGGGTCCGCGGAGCGCTGCTCCTTCGGGATGCTGCCGTTCTCCAGCCGCACCACCTCTTTGTCCCCCACCAGGATGAACCGGGGGGTGATGGTGACGGCCACCGTGTCCTTGGGCGTGGCGCGCGTGGAGGACACCGGCGGGCGGACGTCTTCGGACGCGGTGATGGCCGCGGAGGACGACGCAAAGGACTTCAGGAGGAACACCAGGATGATGGTCATCATGTCCATCATCGCGGTGATGTTGAGCTCCTTCACCTCGCTGGCGGCCTCGCGCTCCTTGCGCTTCTTGCGCGCGAGCGCCCGGCGGTAGCGCATGCGCGCGAGCTGGTCGGCTTCTTCGGCGGACAGGGGCGCGGGTTCGGACATGGCTAGAGCGAGCCCAGGGTGACGTCGGGGAAGAGCAGCTTGCGCTCGGCGGCGGTGCCCGGCGTCTCACGCAGGGCGTCCATCGTCTGGATCAGCGACTCGTAGGGGATGGCCGGCTCCGCCACGAGGATGACCTTCGTCTCCTGCGGAAAGGCGGCCTTGAGCTTCACCAGCTGGGCGTTCAGCGCGGCGAAGTCCTGCGTGCCGTCCGCGCGCAGGGGCAGCGTGGGGACCGTGGCTTCCTTGGCGGGAATCTCCGGGCTGTTGCCGAGAACGAAGAGCCCGTCCTTGGCGATGATCACCCGCAGGTCCAGCTTGGGCGCGTCCGCGTCCCCTCCCGCCCCCACGCTGGCGCCGTAGCTGGGCGCGTTCACGTTGAGCGCGCCAAAGGCGGTGAGGCCGGTGATCGACAGCAGCATGAAGATGATGAGGTTCATGAGGATGTCGAGGTACGGGACGATGTTCAGCTCGCCCGCCTCCTCCTCTTCCCTCGGCTTCAGCTTTCGGCGCGAGTAGTGGAACGCCATGGCGTGTCCGTGGCCCGTGCTTCCGGGCGGCTCAGGAAGCGGCGCGGACGTCGGAGTCCGAGGGGACCACTTCCAGCGAGCCCCGGCGCGACAGGAGGTTCTCCAGCTTCAGCGCGTTGAGCTCCACCAGCTCCACCATGTTCTTGGCGTAGTTGCTGAAGAACAGGTGCGCCACGATGCAGAGCACCGCGATGGAGAGGCCGAAGCCCGTGTTGTACATGGCCTCCGAGATGCCGTTGGAGAGCAGCGCCTGCTTCTGCTCCGCCGGCACGTTGCCCAGCGCGCGGAAGGTGCCGATGAGGCCCACGATGGTGCCGACCAGGCCCACCAGCGTCGCGATGTTCGCGAGCGACCACAGCCACTGCACCCGGCGCGAGACGTGCGGCGTGTACTCCGCCATCGCCTCCTCCACCGCCTTGGCCACTTCCAGCTCACCCCGGTTCGCGTTGATGAGCCCCGCGCGGATGACGCGGGCCAGGGGCGAGCGCGGCGCCATGCCGCAGAACTTCACCGCGCGGTCCAGGTTGCCGCTGCGGACCATCTTGTGGACCTGCTCGATGAACGCCGTCGCGTTGAGGCGGTAGCGGAAGAGCAGCGTCACCGCGCGCTCCCCAATCACGGCCAGCGAGGCGGCCAGCCAGAACAGGTTCACGAACATGAACGGGCCGCCGGCCTTGAACGCGCCGACGATGAAGTCCCCCAGGCCTCCCGAAGAGGCATGGCCCGCTGCTGCGGGAGCGGCCTCGGCCACCACCACGCGCAGCAACTCACTGACAGAGGGAATCATCGCGACCGCGTCCTTTCGCTGCCCCCCGCGCGCACCCCTGCCGCGAAACGGGCAGGAGGCATGCTGGCGGGCCGGGAGCAATCCCGACTTCTAGGACTTCGTGCGCGAGGGTGTCAAGCCAGGGGGCAGAGCCTACCCCCCTGGAATGACTGGGCTTTCCCCTCAGGCTTCCACGGTCGGCGTGGGAGCAGGCGCGCCTTCCGCGGAAGTCCCCGGAATGGCTGGCTCCACCACCTCGCGGCGGTAGTCGCATTCCTTGTTCGGGCAGGCGATGTAGGCGCCGTCCCGCTTGGAGAACTTCTGCAGCAGGTAGGGCGACGCGCACTGCGGGCAGGCTTCCGCCAGCGGCCGGTCCCACGCGGCGAACTTGCACTCCGGATACCGGTTGCAGCCGAAGAAGATCTTCCCGCGGCCGCTGCGGCGCTCGGTGAGGTAGCCCACCTTGCACTCCGGGCAGTTGACGCCAATGGAGATGGGCTTGGACGTCTTGCAGTCCGGGTAGCCCGAGCACGCCATGAAGCGCCCGAACCGGCCGCGTTTGATCACCATGGGCTTGCCGCACTTCTCGCACTTCTCGTCCGTGGTCTCCTCCTCCACGATGACGATCTTCCCTTCCGCGTCCCGCTTGAAGTCCTTGGTGTTCTTGCAGTCGGGGTAGTTCGAGCAGGCGAGGAAGTGGCCCATCTTCCCGAACTTGATGACGAACGGGTTGCCGCACTTCTCGCAGGCGATGTCGGTCTTGATCTCCTCGCGCTTGACGTCGCGCATCTCCGCTTCGGCCTTCTCCAGGGTCTCCTTGAAGGGGCCGTAGAAGTCGTGCAGCACCGTCTTCCAGGACGCGCCGCCGTCGGAGATCTGATCCAGCTTCTCCTCCATGCTGGCCGTGAACGACACGTCCAGCTCATGGGGGAAGTGCTTCACCAGGAGCTCGTTGGTCATCTGCCCCAGGTCGGTGGGACGGAAGCGGCTCTCCAGCTTCTCCACGTACTTCTTGTCCTGGATGTTGGAGAGGATGGCCGCGTACGTGGACGGACGCCCGATGCCGCGCTCCTCCAGCTCCTTCACCAGCGTGGCCTCGCTGAAGCGCGGGGGCGGCTGGGTGAAGTGCTGCTCGTTGAGCAGCTTGTCCAGCGTGAGGACCTCGCCCTCGTTGAGCGGGGGCAGCTCGCCCACCGCGTCCTCGGCGGCCTCTTCGCCCGCGGCCTTGGCCTTCTCCGCGGCGGCTTCTTCTTCCGGCGTGAGGCCGGCGCCGTAGACGCCCAGGTAGCCGGGGAACTTCAGCGTGCTGCCGGACGCGCGGAAGGTGGCGCGGCCCGCGGTGATGTCCGCGGCCGTCTGATCATAGACGGCGGGCTTCATCTGGCACGCGACGAAGCGGTTCCAGATGAGCTCGTAGAGCCGGAACATGTCCAGCTCGTCCATGGCGTCGAAGAAGGGACGCACGCGCTCGGGCGGGTACTCCAGGGACGTGGGCCGGATGGCCTCGTGCGCGTCTTGGGCGCTCTTGCGGCTCTTGTAGACCATGGGCTCCGGCGGGAGGTAGTCCGCGCCGTACTTCTGCCCGATGAACTCGCGCACCTGCGTCACGGCGTCGTCCGACAGACGCGTGGAGTCCGTGCGCATGTACGTGATGAGCGCCGTCTGGCCCTCCTCACCCAGCGGCACGCCTTCGTACAGCTTCTGCGCCAGCGTCATCGTCTTCTTGGCGGTGAAGTGCAGCCGGTTCGCCGCCTCCTGCTGGAGCTTGGAGGTGATGAAGGGCGCGGGCGCGTTGCGGCGGCGCTCCTTGCGGTCCACCTTCGTCACGGTGAAGGGGGCATCCTTCAGCTCCGCGACGAGCCCGTCCGTGGTGGCGCGGTCCTTGAGCTCCACCTTCTTGCCGTCCACGCGGGACAGCTTCGCCTTGAAGGGCGGCGGCCCCTGCGGGCCCTGCACCAGCGCGTCCAGCGTCCAGTACTCTTCCGGCTGGAAGGCCTTGATCTCCGCCTCGCGCTCCACGATCAGGCGCACCGCGACGGACTGCACGCGGCCGGCGGACAGGCCGCGGCGGATCTTCTTCCAGAGCAGCGGCGAGATTTGGTAGCCGACGAGCCGGTCGAGGATGCGGCGCGTCTGCTGCGAGTCGTAGTTGTCCTGGTTGAGCTCACGCGGCTGCGCGATGGCGTCCTGCACGGCGCGCTTGGTGATCTCGTTGAAGGTCACGCGGAGCGAGTCCGGGTGGCCCAGCTCCTCCTTGATGTGCCAGGCGATGGCCTCGCCCTCGCGGTCGGGGTCCGTCGCCAGGAAGACGCGGTCCACCGTCTTGGCCATCTTCTTCAGCTCGTTGAGGACCTTCTCCTTGCCCTTGATGACCGTGTACTCGGGCTTGAAGTCGTCCTCCACGTCGACGCCAATCTTGCTCTTGGGCAGGTCCTTCACGTGCCCCACGGACGCCTTCACCGTGTAGCCGGAGCCCAGGTACTTCTTGATGGTCTTGGCCTTGGCGGGCGACTCCACCACCACCAGGTAGTGCGGGCCCTTGCCACGGCGCTCGGGCACTTCTTCTTCAGCGTCCGCGTCCGCGTCCACGGTGGGGAGCTCTTCGGCGTCCGCGCCACGGCGGCGAGCCGCCGTCTTCTTCTTGGCGGTGACCTTCTTGGCAGCCGTCTTCTTCTTGGCGGCCTTCTTGGCCGCCGGCTTCTTCGCAGCCGCCTTCTTGGGCGTCTCCTCCGCCGCCGCCTCCGTCTGCGCCGCCTGTGTCTTCTTCCGCGTGGCCATGGCTCTCCTACCTCGAACTGCCTCTAGACCTTCTCGTACCGTTTACCCGGGTGCTGGACCACCAGCCCCGACAATTCCAACTCCACCAGGGCGCTCGTGAGCGCCGCGGGCGACAGCGGGCTTGCGGCCAGCACCTCGTCGAACGAACGGGGAGCCCGGTCCAACAGCCCATAGGCCCCGCGCGCTTCCGCCGACAGCGCCTCCCACCACCCACTGTCCCGCCCCGCGGGCACCGCGCGGACCGGGTGAACGCCTACCACCGCACAAATCGATTCCGCGGACGTGCAGGCCCGGGCCCGCCCGTCCGCCAGCAGGGCGTTGCAGCCCGCCGCGGCCGGCTGCCAGACGTCCCCTGGCAGGGCGAACACCGGCCGGCCCTGCACCTGCGCCGCTTCCGCCGTGTACAGCGCCCCGGAGCCCTCCCCCGCCCGCATCACCAGCACCGCATCCGACGCGCCAGAGATGAGCCGGTTGCGCCGGGGGAAGGTCGTCGTGCTCGCCCGGACTCCGGGCGGCAGTTCGCTGAAGTACACCCCTCCCCGCTCGAGGAAGTGGGGCAGCAGCCGGGCCTGGGCGGGGTCCAACGCGTCCAGCGCGGAGCCCAGGAAGGCCCACGTCTCCGCGCCCACATCCAGCGCGCCCCAGTGGCAGGCCCGGTCCACTCCCTCCGCCGCGCCCGACACCACGCCCACCCCGGCCTCCGCCACCTTCCGGGCGAACGTGCGCGCGAACGGCAGGAAGCCCTGATCCGGATGGCGGCTGCCCACCATCGCCAGCCTGCGTCGGGGAGGTCCTGGGTTGCCCAGGTAGAACAGCAGCGGAGGCGCGTCCTCCAGCCCCACGAGTCTTGCGGGGTACGCCGGCGAGCCCGCGAAGGCCACCTGGAGGCCCGCTTGGGCACAGGCCTCTTCTGTCCGGGACGCCAGGGCGTCCAGCGATGCGACGGCGGCCAGCCGCTGACGGACGGTCGAGGGCACCGGCACGTCCGCCACCCAGTCCCGCACGGGCACGGCCGCGAGCCGGGACAGCGCCCCACCGGCGAACGCGCGCACCGCGTCCAACGTCCGGGGCCCCAGGCCGGCAATGGCCCAGAGCGCCAGGGTGGCGCGCTGCTCGTCCCAGTGTAGGTGCGTATCCGTGTTCGTGTCCGCCATGCCGTCCCCCGCCTGTTTCCCACCTATATAGAGGTGGTCCCGGGAGGGGCGTGACACATAACACCGGTTCTTCGGGGGTCAAGCGACCCGCCCTTCCCGGGCGGGCCGGAATGCAGCATTCCTGCCGATCGCCGCCCTGGGTCAGCGGCTGGCGGTGGGCGTTCCGTCCTTGCGCATGGTGGCGCGGTCGCCAGCGGAGACCTCCACCATGGAGCGGGTCATCAGGCAGTTGGAGGTGCGCTCACGCACTTCCGTGACCATGCACTGGGCCACGGCCTCCCAGGGGTAGGTCTTCTGGCCCTTGCCCGCGTCGCCCATCTTGTAGTCGCTGCGGCCGAGCACATCCAGGCTGGGGTCACCCCGGCGCTCGATGGTGAAGGTGTTGCCCACCTGCACGCCGTCCGCGGTGCCGCGGTCCACGACGATGAAGTTGTGCTCGCCCAGCAGCGTCTGGCCCGGCGTCATCGGCGTGAGGACGAAGCCGGGGATCTCCTTGCTGTTGGGCTTGGGGGAGATGCGCTCCGACAGCTTCTCGCTGGAGGGGCCCACCAGGTCGCCGCGGGAGATGGGGTCCCACGTCTCCATGATGCGCGCGGTGACCACGTCGTTGTTGATGGCGACGACCTGCACCGTGCCCAGCAGCTCCGTGAGGTAGCCCGTGCGCGCGTTCGTCACCGGGTGCTTCACCTCTTCCACGGTGTGGAAGATGACGTAGCGGTCGCCAATCTTGGCGGCGCCGCGCTTCTTGAAGCGCAGGTAGACCTTCTCCGGAGCGGAGAGCATCAGCGCCTCGGAGGTGGAGCCCTCGATGCGGCCCGCCTCGTCCAGCTCGCGCGTCGTCACGAAGCCCTTGGTCGTCACCGGGCTGGACTTGGACGGGTCGAAGCCGATCTTCCCGACCACCGACACCAGGCTGCCGCCGCTCACGTCCGTGGGCGCCGCCACGTCGTCGGAGGGCAGGTCCCCTCCTTCCACGCGCGCGGGCACCTCTTCGCCCCCCGCGAAGAACTTCACGTTGTTGCCCGGGTAGATCCAGTGCGGGTTGGCGATCTGCGGGTTGTAGGACCAGACCTTGGGCCAGTACCAGGGGCTGCCCAGGTAGCGCTGGGACAGGTCCCACAGGGTGTCGCCCGTCTCCACGGTGTGCACCTGGCCGGGCGCGCTCTCACGGCCC
The DNA here is from genome assembly GCF_003611625.1 of Corallococcus sp. CA054B. Taxonomy (NCBI): domain Bacteria; kingdom Pseudomonadati; phylum Myxococcota; class Myxococcia; order Myxococcales; family Myxococcaceae; genus Corallococcus; species Corallococcus sp. CA054B. Next base: position 4,679 of record NZ_RAVY01000161.1, on the reverse strand, counting down.
TGCGGGGCGCCGGGGGGCAGCGTGACGGAGGTGGGGCGCTGCTCCACGTCGTCGGAGATGTCCTGCCCCTCCATCTCGGAGGCCGGCTGGGATTCCTCCTCCTGCGCGTCCTGGGCGAAAGCCGTCCATGCCGGCGCGACGGTGAGGGGCACGAGCAGGGAGGCGAGGATCCGGGAGCGCATCGGACGACTTCCTTTCACAAAAGGCTTACGGCGAGAGCGCGGCGAGCCGCTGCTCCGCCTGCGTGGCGGCGGCCGTCCCCGGGAACTGGGTGACGACGCGAGTATAGAGGGCTCGGGCATCCACGGCCTGGTTCAGCCGCACCCGGCACTCCGCGAGCCGGAGCATGCCGTCCTGGACGGCATCCCCAGCGGGGTAGTTCTTGATGAGCTTCTCGAACGTCTTGGCCGCGCCGGCCGCGTCCTTGAGCCCCATCTGGCCCAGGCCGCTGAAGTACAGGGCGTTGTCGGCGCGGGGGTGGCGCGGGTTCTCCGCCGCGAAGCGCGTGAGCTGCTCCACGCCGCCTTCCACGTTGCCGGTGCGCAGCATGGCCACCGCGCGCTCGTATTCGGCGTCGAGGATGTCCGGATCCTTCTCCGGCGGCTCCATGCGAGCGGCCGTCGTGGAGCCCATCGCGCTGATGGAGCCCACCGACCCGGTCCCGGACGAGCCCTCCACCGGAGAGATGAACATCTCCATCTGGTCCGTGTCCGGCTCCACCACCGCCACCGCCGTGTTGATGCGCGGCGCGGGTTCCTTCTTCGGCTTGAGCCGCACCACCGTCAGCTCTGCGGGCGCCAGGCTCAGCGCCTCGCCCCCTTCGGGCGAGGCGGCCTCTGGCTTCGTGCTCGCGGTGGCCTTCGGGGACGCCGCGGCGGGGGCCGGGGCGGCGGCGCGGGCGCGCAAGACGGCGTCGCGGTTCTCCAGCCGCTCCAGGCGCTCCAGCAGCGACGCCTGGGACGCGCGCAGCGTGCGCACCTCCGCCTCCAGCCGGCCCACTTCCGACTGCGAAGCAGCGGTGGTGGCGCAGGCGGTCGGCGCGGACAGCGCGACAGCGGCAAACAGGCGGAAGAGGAAGGGACGCACCGGCACGAGCCTGGACGGAGGGAATTCCACATCGAGGATAGGAAGGCCGGTCGGAGACCGTCAAGAAAACGACCCCGGCGGGCCTCCGCTAGAAGCGGTGCAGCACGTAGTTGAGGTGACGCCCGGTGCGCCCCGCGTCCCGGCGGTGGGAGAAGAACCGGTCCGGATCACACGCCGTACAGGCCTGTAGCACGTCCACGTGCTCCGGCTTCAGGCCCGCCTTCAGGAGGGACGCCTTCACTGCGCGTGGCAGGTCCAGGTGCGGCTTGTCCCCCGCGCGGACGACGTCCGGGCCGAAGCGCGCGCGGAAGCGGTCGCCCAGCTCCGGGGACACCTCGTAGCAGCACGCCTGGATGCAGGGGCCCACCGCCGCCAGCAGGTCCTCCGGCCGGCTGCCCCGCGCCACCAGGGTCTCCACCGTGCGGGCGCTGATCTCCAGGTCCGTGCCCTTCCATCCGGAGTGCACCGCCGCCACGCGCCGGGCTCGCGGATCCACGATCAGCACCGGCACGCAGTCCGCGGTGCCCACCGCCACCCAGCTGCCCTCCCCTTCCGTCCACAGCGCGTCCGCTTCGCCCAGCGTCGGGCGCAGCACGTCGTCAGCTTCGCCGCGCGCCTCCAGCACCCTGTCGCCGTGCACCTGCGACACCCGGCAGAGCGCGCCCAGACGCGCGCCCGCGGCCCGGGCCAGCCGGCGGTGGTTCTCCTCCACCCGGGGGCGCTCGTCGTTCACGGAGAAGCCCAGGTTCAGCGACGCGTAGGGCCCTTCGGACACCCCACCCGCGCGCGTGGCGAAGCCGTGTGGCACCGGCAACAGCGAGGACGTGAGGAACACGGGCGGGGTCATGGGCGGATTTCCTATCACCGGGCTCGGTTTTCGGGAGTGCGCCCACCGTGTCACGGGTACAGCCCGTGAAAACAGGAAACCACCGGGGACCCACACCTCTGTTTCAATATTTCGACACCGGTACGTTTGACAGGGCGTGTCATGCCCCTGACAATTTTCAACACTCCGTCACTCGCGGACAGAACGCGAATGCACGAAGCACACTGCGCCCCGCACATGGCCCTCGGTTCCGAGACGATTGGCAGGAAGCTCTTGTGGAGCATCGCGCTGCCCGGGTTGGTGGTGGCGCTCCTGGGCGTGGGGCACTTCTCGCGCGAAGCGAGACAGGCTGTACGGGAAGGCACGCATCTGGAGGCGCTCGCGCTGGCGGAGGCCGTCGCCTCCACCTTCACGCTGCCGCAGGCGCCGGGCGCGGCTCCCCATGGCGCGGTGGCGGAGGTGCTGGCGTCGGACACGCGGCTGTTCCGCTCCGTGGAGGACCTGCGGGTCCTGACGCCGGAGGGGCGCATCCGCTGGAGCCGGCGGCCGGCCGAGCAGGGCCACCCGCACCCGGAGGCCGCGCGGCTGTCCGCGACGGGGCCGGAGACGGCGCGCTCCAGCGACCACGGCACGGAGGTGGTGCGGCCCCTGGGCGGTCCGGAGTGCTCCGGCTGTCACACCGGTGAGGCCGCGCAGCGTATGGGCGTGCTCCAGGTGCGCATGGGCGAGCCCGCGCTGACCCGCCAGCTCCAGACGGTGTTCCAGGACGCGCTGGGCGCGATGGTGCTCTTCGTGGGCATCCTGGGGCTCGTCACCTGGCTGTCCCTGCGCTTCGTGCTCACCGCGCCGCTCAAGCGGCTGAGCGAGGCCATGGGCCGCGCGGCGGACGGCGACCTGCTGGTGCGCGCGGAGGCCCGGGGCACGGACGAGATTTCGCGGCTGGGCGCGGCCTTCAACCAGATGCTCGCGCGGCTCACCTCCATGAAGGTGGAGGAGATCGACACGCACCGCGACCTTCAGCTGGTGAAGGAGAAGCTGGCGCTGAAGGACGAGCTGGAGGAGCGCCTGACGGAGCTGTCGCTGCTGTTCGACGTGGCCCGCTCGCTCAACACCACGCTGGAGCTGGACGAACTCCTGTCGCGTATCACCCGCATGGTGGTGGAGCGCCTGCACATCCCGGACTTCTCCATCATGCTCCTCAACGAGGAGGGCCTGCTGGAGGTGAAGCACGCGTGGCCGCAGGGCCGGGGCCTGGAGGGCCACACCTTCGCCATGGGCGAGGGCGCGTGCGGCCGGGCCGCCCAGGCGCGCAAGGCGGTGTACCTGCCAGACCTCACGGACAGCACCAGCGTCTTCGCGCGGCGCGGGCTGCGCGGCGGCTCGGAGCAGGGCTCGCTCTTGGCGGTGCCCATGGTGCACGCGGACACGCTCCTGGGCGTCATCAACTTCCAGCGCCCGGAGCGGGCGAGCATCTCCGCGGAGGAGATCGAGCTCTTCACCGCGGTGGCGGATCAGGCCGCGACGGCGGTGACGAACGCGCGCCTGCACGCGGAGACGGTGAAGCTCACGCTGACGGACGCGCTCACGGGCGTGCCCAACCGCCGCCACCTCTTCCAGCGGATGGACCTGGAGCTGGCGCGGGCCCAGCGCTTCGGCGTGCCCATGGCGCTGCTGATGGTGGACGTGGACCACTTCAAGCGGCTCAACGACCTGGCCGGACACCGCGCCGGGGACGAGACGCTGCGCCGGGTCTCCGACGTGCTCCGGACCCGCGCGCGCAAGGTGGACACGCTGGGGCGCTACGGCGGCGAGGAGTTCGTGCTGCTGCTGCCGCAGGTGTCCAAGGCCACGGCGGTGGAGGTGGCGGAGACGCTGCGCCGCGCGGTGGCGGACTCCGTCACGCTCAGCCGTCCGGGGCTGCCCGGGGGCCACGTCACGGTGTCCATCGGCGTGGCGCACTTCCCCACGGACGCGACGGCGCAGGACACGCTGGTGGACTGCGCGGACTCGGCGCTCTATTGCAGCAAGCGGACGGGCCGCAACCGCGTGACGGCGTTCGAGCCCGGCATGGAGGTCCACCCCGGCCGCGAGCGCAGCATCAGCGCGCCGCCCGCGGACGCGCCCTCCACGCCTCCCGCGCCCTCCGGCATCGCGAAGGCCTGAGCGCGGGGCTTGAAGGCGCCCTGCCCTGCCGCCTCCGGTCTCCGGTCTCCGAGCCGGGCCTACCGCCGCACGAGCGTGCGGACCACGGGGAGCATCAGGTCCGCCCACTCCTCGTAGCCCTCCGCGGACGGGTGGAAGCCATCCGAGCAGAAGAAGTCCGGGCGCCGGGGGATCATCTCCCGGCTGGCGGTGTAGAGGTCCACCAGGTGGAGCCCGTGAGCGCGGGCCACGGAGGCGATGGCGTCGTTGAACGGCTCGATGCGCCCTTCGAACAGCGCGCTGGGCACCATCTTCGCCACCGGCGCGAGCGCCATGTCCGCCAGGTTCACCACCACCATGGACGCGCCCGTCTGCTTCAGCCGCCGGGCGATGCGGTCCAGGTCGTCCTGGAACTCCGCCACCTCGGTGCCGCGCCAGATGTCGTTGGTGCCCACGCCCAGGGTGATGAGCGTGGGCTGCAACGCGATGACGCGCTTGAGGGCGTTGTTGACGATGTCGCGCACGCGCGCACCGCTCTGCCCAAGGTTGGTATGGCCCACGGGGAGGCCGTCCTTCCGGAGGCGGGAGGCGAGCCGGTCGGGATAGCCCCCGCCCTGCGACGCCC
>NZ_RAVY01000160.1:0-22517 GCF_003611625.1 Corallococcus sp. CA054B | reverse complement strand
CACCCGCGTCAATCCACTGCCCCAGGAGCGCCAGCTGCGCGCTCCCCGGCGACCACACCGCTCCGCCCGGATGCGCGTCGCCTCGCGCTCGCTGGAAGAGGATGCTGGTGGCGGCCGAGCCGGGCACGACCAGGGGCGCCACCGACCGCAGGTGCTGCTCTGGATCCGCGTGGGTCACGTAGCGGCCGGCGCCGGCCATCCCGTCGGAGGCGTGACAGCTCGAGCAGTCCGCCAGCAGCGCTTCGTGGACCCGCGGCGCGAAGCGCGGCGCGGCCGAAGCGTCCTCGGAAGGCGGAGCGGCGCTCGCGGACGCGGAGGGCGCCAGGTTGGAGACGGTGGGCGTGGACGCGCCGGGAGCGGGAGTCGCGGCGGGAGTCGTTGAGGTGATGGGCGCGGGACTGCCGCTGGGATGCGCGGACGCGGGAGCGCTGTCGTGGGTCGGACGGGGAACGCCGGGGCTGGCGGAGGCCACCGCGGCGGGAGCGCCACCGCGTGCCTTGCCGGGCGGGGCGCCTCCTTCAATCCACCGCAGGAGCGTCCCGTACCCGGCCGACTCCACCGCGAGGACCTTCTTGCCTCCGTGAAAGGTGGTGCCGGCGCCCTTCTTGAGCAGCGGGCTCTGGGCGGCGGTGGCGGGCTGCACGAAGCGCAGGGTGGCCTCGTAGTCCGCGGGCTCTCCCCGGAGCACCCAGCGGGACCGGGCCGCCATTCCCTCCGGGCCGTGGCAGGACTTGCACTCCTTCTCCAGGAGGGGCCGGATGTCCTCCTCGAAGCCCGGCACGCGGGGCCGGTTCGCGCCGGCGGGCGTCCGGGCGGGGGGCGCGGCGGGTGTCCGGGCGGCTTCCGCGGGCGGCGGCGCTCCCGGGCCGGGCACGCCCGCATCGGGCGCGGCCTGCGTGGGAGGCGGCTTGATCCCCAGCCGCTCCTGGAGCTGCCGCCGCTTCTCCTCCTGCGACTGCGCCCGTGCGGGGGCTGGGACGGCCAGCACCAGCGCGCAGGCGAGCAGCGTCCAGGTGCCCGGGTCAGCGAGGCGCATGGCACGCCTCGCAGTTCATGGAGCGCCAGGCCGTGGCGGTCTGTCCGTCGTGGCAGCGCCCGCAGTAGCGGCCCTCGCGCATGTCCTGATGCGTGAAGCCCAGCCGGGCCTGCGGGAACGTGCCGGGGTGGCAGCTGTAGCAGTACATGGAGCCATGCCCCCAATGGGAGAACAGCGCCGGAGCAGGCGCGGCGCGCTCCTTGAGCGGAGGCAGCCGGACGTCCTGCGGCGAGTTCACGGCGAAGATGGGCGTCGTGAACAGGAGGAGGGCGACGAGCCCCACCCGCCACCGCCCCCCGCGAAGGAGGACGGACCCGGACGGCCCCGAGGGGTTGGACGCGGAGCGCCTCATAGGGCTTTTTGCTCCTTCAGGATCTTCCAGACCGTGACGCCGTAGAGCAGGACCCCCACCAGGACCAGGGGAACGCCCACGGCGGTGGAGATGACGAAGGTCAGGGGCGTCCAATGGAGGTAGGCGAACAGCTGGACCAGCAGCCCCGCCAGGACGAAGAGGGCCGCCACCCGGATGCGCTTGTCGTGGCTCATGGACTCGGTCGCTCCGGCAGCCAGAAGTTCTGGGCCTTCACGCCCTCCAGGTCGTGCGCGAGGTCATGACAGCTCAGGCACGAGCGGGCTCCGCTCTGGAGCTCCGCCTGGAGCTCCCGGTGCGGCCCGGCCTCCAGGTAGCCGCGCGCATCGTTGTGGCAGTGGAGGCAGTTGTAATTGGGATACGGCTGATAGAGCCGGGGCTCCGGGGGAATGGTCCCGAAATAGTGGACCCAGACGTGCCGCAGGCCATTGAGCTTGGCCTTCGCGTCCCCGAAGAGGGCGTAGTCCGTGTGGCAGGAGAAGCAGGTGGAGTCGCGGTTGATGAGCCGCTTCTGGTAGTGGACCGCGGCCAGGGCGTTGGGGTTGTCCACGAACAGGCTCTGCCCGTAGCGCTCCATCTCGTGGCAGCCCATGCAGAACTGGGTCTGGCTCGATTCGCGCACGCCCACCGCGACCCCGGCGCCGCTGACGGCCAGCGGCAGGAGCGCCAGTCCTCCGAGCAGCACCAGGCGCCCCAGCCCGTTCGCGGTGAGGTGGCCAGCGGCGTGGGCAATCATCGCCACCAGCACCGCCACCGCGCTGACGATCACAATCATGAGGGTAGGCAGGGAAGCCTCCATGGGGCCCGGATACCAGACCCCGTGGCCCGTAGGTTGGGTGATTCAGGAGCTCGAGGACAAGCCACTGCTGGAGGGTTCACTTCGCGCGTTGGTGGAGCGGCGGCAGGAGGACGGGCTCCACCGCTGCCGTCCGCCCATCCACGCGCAGGTCCAGGAGGGCGTGCCCCTCCGGCGAGGCGTAGCGCAGCCACCAGGACGCCTCCCCCTGCTTCGCCATCACCAGCTCCAGGGCCGGTCCCTGGCTCCGCGCGAACGCGGCCCCCAGCCTCACCGCCTCCTCGTAGCCCACGGTGAGCGCCACCGAGGTGGACGGAGGGGGCAGCGGGGCGGAGCGCTCCGCCCGTGTCGCCTGCGTCGAGCTCGCGCAGCCCGTGGCGAGGAGGGTGGCGAGCAGGACGACGAGAGGCGAGGTCCGGGACGGCGGGGGGGACATGGGCGTTGGCTCCAGCGAGGGCAGGGCGGAAGAGCCCCCCTGTTCGCTGTTGCGCACTGCATGCTTCATACCGTCACGGGCCGCCCCCGCCCGTGGTGCGTCCCCGGCGGGACGTGCGGGAGCCCGGGCGCAAGCGTTGCGCGGGAGGGGGCTGCTCCCGCGCATTTTTTGCCGGCTCGGCGACGGAGGGCCGCTTGAGTCCACCCCTCGCGCGGGGTAGCCACGTCCCATCACGTCTCCCTGGAGCCTCCCATGAAGCCCCTGCTGCTGGCCGCCGTCCTCGCCGCCGCGCCCGCCACCCCGCCGAAGCCCCCGGCGCCCGACGCCGGGCTCGCGCAGGCCGCTCAGCCCTCGCTCACCGTGCCCGGAGGCAAGTTCCTCCGCGCCCGCTCCGGCAACACCGCCGTCGCGCAGATGTTCGCGCCGGGCATCGCGGAGCTGTCCCTGGCGGAGAAGCGCGTGGCGTGGTCCCTGACGCTCGCGGCGCACGCGGGCGAGGACATCGCGTTGGATCAGCTCGGCTGGAAGCTGGTGCCGGCGAAGCAGCTGCTGGAGGGCGTCTGGCTCTTCGGCCGGGACGCACGGAGCGCCGAGTCCGGCTTCGACGGGAAGCTGGCGGACTACCTGCTGCGCTTCTACGGGCACGGCGGCAACCACGACAGCACCACCGGCCAGAAGTTCGTCCCGGCCTTCACCGCGGAGCAGCTCGCGGCCGGCGCCTCGCGCGCCCTCAAGGCCGGCGCGCCCTGGACGGTGAAGGACGAGGCCGAGCTCCAGGCCTGGCTCCAGGACCTGAAGCCCACCCTCTTCGACGCGAGCTTCGAGCCGCAGCTCACCTCCAAGGCCCCGCCGCCGGGACAGGACCTCCTCACCGCGTCCTCCAACACCGCCTACGGCCCCGGCGTGACGGAGAAGGACCTGGTGGGCTTCAAGGAGAAGTACCCGCTCAACTCGCGCGTGGTGAAGCAGGACGGCAAGCTCACGGAGCAGGTGTTCCGCGCGGGCACGCCGGACGGCAAGGTGAAGCCGGGGCTGTACGCGAAGGAACTCTCACGCGTCATCGCGCACCTCCAGGAGGCGATGAAGTCCGCCGAGCCCGCGCAGAAGGCCGCGCTGGGCAAGCTGGTGCGCTACTTCCAGACGGGCAGCCCCAAGGACTGGGACGCGTACAACATCGCGTGGCTCAAGGTGGACCCGAAGGTGGACGCCAACCTGGGCTTCATCGAGACCTACGTCGACCCTCGCGGCCACAAGGGACAGTGGGAGGGATTGGTCAACTACCGCGACACGGCGGAGAACCAGATCATGGTGCTCATGGGCCAGAAGGCCCAGTACTTCGAGGACCGGCTGCCCTGGCCCGCGAAGTACCGCCGCAAGAAGGTCGCGCTGCCGGTGGCCAAGGCCATCAACCTCATCACGTCCCACCCGGAGCCGCCCGCGGGCATCAACCTGCCCAACGAGCAGCACATCCGGGAGAAGTACGGCAGCAAGAGCGTGATGATCACCAACGTCATGGACGCCGCCTCCGCCGTGACGCGGCTGCCCCTGGCGCTGGAGTTCTCCCGCACGGCGGAGGACCGCGAGCAGGCCCAGAAGTACTCCGTCACCGCGCGCAAGTGGCTGGTGGCCTTCCATGAAGTCCTGGGCCACGCCTCCGGCCAGGTGGACCCGAAGCTCAAGGGCCAGTCCCCGTCCGTCTTCCTCAAGGAGTACGACAACACGCTGGAGGAGGCGAGAGCGGACCTGATCGCGCTGTGGCACGCGTTCGACCCGGCGCTCGCGGAGCTGTCGCCGGACCACGAGGCCATCGCCCGGCAGATGTACCGGGACTTCCTGGTGGAGGGGCTCACCAACCTGCGCCGCGTGGAAGAAGGCAACGCCTTCGAGGAGGACCACCAGCGCGGCCACCACATGACGGTGACGTTCCTGGAGGAGAAGGGCGTGGTGAAGCAGGTCACGGAGAACGGCCGCACGTACCTGGTGATTCCGGACTACGCCAGGATGCGCGAGGCCGTGGGTGAGCTGCTCTCCCAGCTGATGGTCATCAAGGCCACCGGCGACTACGAGGGCATCCGCGCGCTGGTGCAGGAGAAGGGCATCCACTTCGACCCGAAGCTGCGCGACGAGGTCGCCCGCCGGGTGAAGGCCGTGGACGTGCCCACGGTGCTGCTGCTCAATTCGCCGCGCGTGATACCGGTGCTGGACGCGAAGGGGGCGCTGGTGGACCTGAAGGAGGACACCACCCAGGCCTTCGTGGATCAGCACCTGGAGCGCAGCCTGCTGGGCCGGCTGTCTCCCGCGGAGGCCAGCCGCGTCGCCGTGAAGGTGGCGGGCTCGCCGGACGCGGTGCGAGAGGCCTTCAAGGAGCTGGGGCCCGACACGGCTCCGGCGCCGGCCCCCGCGAAGAAGGGGGCGGCGCCGGTGAAGTCCACGCCCTGAGCGGGGCGCGGGGCCGTCAGTGGTTGGACGGCGTGTTCGCGTCCGTGAGGGGCGTGCCGGACTCCGAGGTGAGCACGACGCGCTGGGAGCCCGGTGGCAGGGAGCCTCCCGGCGTGGCCGGGTCACCTGGCTGGCCGTTGGGCCGGCCGTAGTCGCGCTCGTAGATGCGCACCACGGAGAGGAAGAAGGCGACGATGAGGGGGCCCAGGAGCAGGCCCACCGCGCCGAACGCCGCCAGGCCGCCCAACAGGGCGAAGAAGACGATGGCGCCGTGCTGGTTCATGCCCTTCCTCGCCAGCAGCGGCTTGACGACGTTGTCCACGAGCCCCACCACGACGATGCCCCAGATGGCCAGGAAGAGGGCCGCCCACGGGTGGCCGCTGAGGAACATCAGGCCCGCGGCGAAGAGCACCACCACCGCGGCGCCCACGGCGGGGATGAGGGCGAGGAAGAACGTGAGGCCCGCGAAGAACAGCGGCGCGGGCACCCCCACGATGAGGAAGCCGATGAGCGCGACCGCCGCCTGGACGCCCGCGGTGGCGATGGTGGAGACGAGCACCGACACGGAGGTGCTCTTGAACTCGCGCAAGAGCTCCCGCGTCTGCCCACGCCTGAGCGGCGACACGCTCTCGATCCACTGCACCAGGCGTGCGCCGTCGGTGAGGAAGAAGAAGAGGGCGATGAGCATCATCGTCAGCTGGAGGATGATCGTGCCCGTGGCGGCCACCGCTCCCGTCACGGCCTTGGCGGCGGTGCCGCTCTGGGTCGTCACCTGCTCCTGGAGCTTCTGGTTCAGCTCGGCCTGCTCCAGCGGGAGCCGTTCAATCAGCTTGCTCACCGGGCCCTGGATGCCGCTGGGGAGCTTCTCCACCAGGCCGCGCATCCCGTCCTTCTGCACGGCCTCCGTCACGAAGCGCGCGCCCTCGGACACCTCCGCGACGACGAAGGCGGTGAGGCCGCCCAGGGGCAGGAGCAGGGCCAGCAGGATTCCGCCGACGATGAGCCCGGCGGACACGTTGCCGTGGCCGCGCAGCCGCTTCTTCAGCCGGGTGTGCAGTCCGTAGAAGGTGCCCGCCAGGACCGCCGCCAGGAAGAACGCCTCCGCGAAGGGCCGGATGACCAGGCACAACAGGAGGATGGACAGCAAGATGAGACCCGCGAAGACGCGTCGCGCAACCTGATCGGAAGCCATGGCCTTGCCAAGTTATGGAGCCGGACCTGCCGGCGGGAGCCTGCCCGGCAGGATTGTCGCCAGAACATTCCCCTCGGCCTGGCCGCTTGCCTGCTCACGGAGCTTGGGGGCGGCGGAGGGGGCGCTAGAGTGCACGCATGCCGCCCTTCGACTCCGCCCGCTTCACGCTCTGGCTTCCGCAGCTGCTGTGCGCCGCCTTCCTGGCCATCCTCTTCCTGCAGTCCGGCCTGGACAAGGTCGTGGACTGGAAGGGGAACCTGGGGTGGCTGACCGGCCACTTCTCCAAGTCGCCCCTGAAGGGCGTGGTGACGCCGATGCTGGCGGTCATCACCCTGATGGAGCTGGCGGCCGGGGCGCTGAGCGGCGCGGGCGCGGTGGCGCTCCTGGTGAACGGCAACCCGTCCCTCGCGTACCTGGGCGCGGTGCTCTCCGCGCTGTCGCTGCTGGCGCTCTTCTTCGGTCAGCGCATGGCGAAGGAGTACGCGGGCGCGGCGGTGCTGGTGCCGTACTTCATCGTCGCGCTCGCGGGCGTGTACCTGCTGCGGCTGGCGTGAGGCCGGTCCTTTAGAGCACCTTGCGCGAAGGCATGATGGCGTTGGCGGACAGCAGGCCCGCCGCCAGCGCCACCGCGACCATCAGCATGGAGAAGGCCGTGTCCACGCCGGCCACCACGTCGCGCTCCAGCAGCGACGCCAGGCTGCGGAAGCCCACGCTGCCGGGGACGAGCAGCATCAGCCCCGGCACCACGGTGGTGACGGCGGGCCGGTTGCGCAGCCGCGCCAGCGCATTGCTCCCGATGCCCAGCAGCAGCGCGCCCGCGAAGGCGCCCAGCTGAGGCCCCAGCAGCAGCGCTCCCAGCCGCGCGCCCATGAACGCGGCGGCGCCGGCCAGGGCAATCCATCCCCAGTCCCGCGGGCGGGCGCGGAAGAGCACCGCGATGGCGAAGCCCGCCACCACGAGCGCGACGATGGCGACCCCGGGGGGAAGCACCGTGGGCAGGGTCGGCGTGGGCATGGGCACGGGAGGCAGCAGCGTGGCCACCCGGCTGCCCAGGGCCGCGCCGAAGCCCAGCTGGAGGAAGATGAGCGCGGCGTGGGTGAGGCGCGACGTGCCGGAGATGAGGTTGCGCGTGGCGACTTCGTTGACGGCGATGGTGAGCGTGAGGCCGGGGAGCAGGACGATGAGGCCCGCGAGCGTGGCCACCTCGCCGTGCAGCGGGCCGAAGAAGTGGGCCGCGAGCCCCGCGAACGCGGCGGACAGCACGGCCGCCACGGGCTCCAGCACGTGGGCGGTGGTCGGCTGCTTGCGCGTGAGCAGATCCAGCACGCCAATGGCCAGGCTGCTGACACCGGCGACGCCCATCTCCTTCCAGCCGCCGCCGAACAGCAGCGCCGCGGCAGCGCCCGCCAGCATCCAGCAGAGCAGCTGAAGCGCGGGGCCGTAGCGCGCCGGTTGGGCGAGGATGTCCTCCACGCGGCGTGCGCCCTCCGCGGGCGTGAGCCGCCCGTGGATGACGTCGTCCGCGAGCATGTCCAGAAGGATGAGGCGCTCCAGGTCCATGTCGCCGGGCTCCACGCGGATGAGGCTGGTGCGCAGGTCCTCGGGCGGGCCGAAGGAGGCGAAGATGGAGGTGGGCGTGGAGAAGAAGCGGGCCTCCAGGCCCAGCCGCTCGCTCACCCGCTTCATCAGGCCCTCCAGGCGGTGGGCGGGCGTGCCGTGGCGGTGCAGCGCGTGGCCCAGGCGCAGCACGAAGGCCACCGCGGGGCCGGGCGGCGGGGGCGCGAGGGAGGCGACGAACTCGGGCGGGGCTTCAGCGATTTCGGAGGGACCCTTGGACACGGCGGGCGCGCACATGCGCAGAGCCGCCCGGGGGAGTCAAACGGCGTGGAGCCTCCCTGCAAGCCCTCCTGCTCGTACTTATGTCCACGGTGCTCAGGGAAGTCCCCGAGTGTGACGCATCTGATACAGCGGGCGGCACACGGGAGGACGCATGGCGCGCAAGCAACGGACGCCCAGGTGGCTGGAGGCCGCGAGGCGCAGGGGACCGGAGACCTCGGCGGGCCCGGGCGCGGACTGGCTGGCGCGAGCGTTGGGCCGGGCCGGCGTCCTGCCCCGGGCCGAGGCCGAGCAGGCGATCCGCGATGGCCGTGTGGAGGTGGACGGCCGCGTGGAGCGGGAGCCGTTCGCGCCGGTGGGGGAGGGGACGCGGGTGCGCGTGGACGGCGTGGAGCGCGCGCTCACGCGCCAGGTGCGGGTGCTGATGTTCCACAAGCCCTCGGGGCCGGTGGTGCACGGGTCGGATCCAGAGGGCGTGGGCACGGTCTTCGAAAGGCTGCGCGCGGTGCTGCCGCCGGAGCTTCAAGGTTTCGAGTGGTACGCGGTGGGCCGGTTGGACCGGGACACCACGGGGCTCCTGCTCTTCACCAACGACGAGCGGCTGGTGCGGCACGCGACGGCGCCAGAGACGCACCTGCCCAAGCGGTACGTGGCGCGCGTGGAGGGGCAGCCCCCGGAGCCAGCGCTGGCGAGGCTGCGAGGGGGCTTGATGCTGGAGGACGGCCCCACGCGCCCGGCGGAGGCCGTGCTCCGCGCTCCCGACGTGGTGGCGCTCACGCTCACGGAAGGACGGCACCACCAGGTGAAGCGGATGCTCGCGGCGGTGGGGCACCCGGTGCTCGCGCTGCACCGTGAAGCGGTGGGGCAGGTGGGGCTGGACGTGGCGGAAGGGGCGTGGCGCGAGCTGACGGACGCGGAGGTGGCGCAGGGGCTGGGGTTCCAGCCCGGTGCGGACTAGCGGCCGAGGTTCTTGAGCATCTCCCGCGCCTTGGCAGGGTTCGCCATGTTCCTGGGGGACATCAGCATGTACCGGTCGTGGGCCTTCTTGGCCTTGGCCTTGTTGCCGGTCAGGGTGTAGGCGGTCTCCAATCCCAGCCAGGCTCGCCGGAGGCTGGGATTGTTCCGGGTGACGTCCTCCAGGAGCTTGACGGCCTGCTTGTGGTCCTTGGCGGTGCCCGGCTTGAGCTTGATGAGCGTCAGGCCCAGCTCGAGCTTGGTGTCGAACGAGTCCGGCTTCATGGCCAGCGCGTTCCGGTAGGCGGCGGCGGCCTCCGGGTACTTCTCGTCGCGGAACGCCGTGCGGCCGGTTTCGATCATGTCGGCGAAGGTCTCCGGCTTCACGATGCGGCCCGAAGCCGAGGAGAGGGCCTTCGCGTCATCCAGGATCCGCACGACCTTGGCGCGGCTGGGGTGCGTGTCGGGGGCGTACTCCAGGAAGCGCTGGTAGTGCGTCACGCTGCTGCGGCTGTCATTGATTCGCGCGTACAGCATCCCGAGCAGGAGCTGGCATTCTCCTTCCCGGGGGAAGCGCGTCTCGCACTGATGCGCCAGGTCCACGGCGTCCTGGAGCCCTCCCTGCTGCACCCGCGCCTGGACGCGGTCCTGATAGTCAGCCAGCGACAGGGCGGGTTCCGGAATCGGCTCCACCGTGAGGGGCGCGCTGCCTGCCGCCTGGGGGACCGGTGTGGCCGCCAGCGTGGGAGGCCGTGCCGTGTCGGAGAGGGATTGAACAGCGGCGGCCGGACGCTCGATGGGGCGCACGACTCCAGGGGGCTCGGGAGGCGCACCGGGGGAGCTGAGGAGCCAGAAGCAGCTGGCACCGATGGCCAGCCCCGTGGTGCTCAATCCCAGCATCCACTTGCGCGATGCCGAAGGGGCGAGCGCGGCCGGGGCTTCCTCCTCCACGATTTCGACGCTGGATTCGGGGAGGGGAATCCTGCCGGTATGGAGCAGTGGCCTGGGACGCGCGGGCTTCTTCGGGAGCGCCGGTTCCTGCTCGCGCCAGGACTCCAGCTCCTGCTGGAAGGTGGGGGGAACCGACAGTTCGCGGCCGTGCGAGAGCAGGTCGTCACGAAAGAGCATCCGCAGCAGGTGCGCGAGGCTCAGCGAGGAGACACCCGGGTGGTTCGCGTACAGGAAGCCGGAGAGGGCTTCCGCGAAGGCATGGCTGGATTCGAAGCGCTGGGACTGCTCCGGGTGCAGGGCCTTGAGGACGATGCGCTGGAGCGCTGCTGGCAGCTCCGGCCGTGACTCGCTCAGCGGCGGGAGTTCGCCGCGCGCGATGCGCATCATCACCGCCTCGGGCGGCCCGTCCAGGGGCAGCTTCCCGCAGAGCAGTTCGTACAGCACGACGCCGGTGGCCCAGATGTCCGTGCGCGCATCCACTTCCTCGCCGCGCGCCTGCTCCGGGGAGAAGAAGAGGTATTTGCCCTTCACCACGCCGGGCTCGGTCTTGAGGTCCCGGATGAGCTGGGCCTTGGCGATGCCGAAGTCGACGATCTTGACCTGGCCCTCGTAGCTGATGAGCACGTTGTCCGGGGAGATGTCCCGGTGGACGATGCCCAGCGGCTGGCCACTGCTGTCCGTGCGCGTGTGGGCGTAGTGCAGCCCCCGGCACATCTCCATGGCGATGAACACGGCGATGGGGACGGGCACGGCGCCCATGCCGCTCTTCATCGCGCGCTTGAAGAAGCGGTGGAGCGGCTGACCGTCCACGAACTCCATGGCCAGGAAGTACCCGCCGTCCACCCGGCCGAAATCGAAGACCTGGGCGACGTTGCCATGGGACAGCGTGGCGGAGATGCGCGCCTCGCTGATGAACATGGAGATGAAGGCCTCGTCGTTGGCGTATTCCGGCAGGACCTTCTTGATGAGCACGGGCTTGGTGACACCCGCGTCGCCTACCAGCTGGGCACGCCACGTCTCCGCCATGCCGCCCTGGCCCAGCCAGGACACCAGCTCATACCGCCCGAAGGCGTCCCCCGCTTGCAGTGCCATGAGGCGGGCATCCTAAAGCCAGATGTCCTCGGGATGAGAAACAGTTCCGTGGGATGGGACTACTGCCGGAAGGACTGGTTCAGGATTTCAACGACGCGCGCCCGCCTGGGATGGTCTGGAGGGGCGAGCGTCAGGAATCGCTTGTAGGCCTCCGTGCTCTTATCGAAGTCCCCAATCTTGACATAGAGCACACCCAGCATGAGCTGGCACTCAGGGAGCTTGGGTGCCTTGGCAGCGCAGTTCCGAGCGACTTCAAGACCCCTGTCGGGATGGCCTGCCCGACTGAGCATGTGGACGTGGGCCATGATGTCGGTGATCGAGTTCGCGATGCTCGCCTCCGAGGTCATGGCCCGTTGGATATCCGCCTCGGTCGTGAGTCTGTTGGGGCTGTCGGTCTTTGGCCGTGGAGGATCGTTGAAGAGCTTTTCTCCGACCAGTTGCACCAGGGCATGGCAGTCCGCGTTGGTGGGATACATCTCCACGCAGTGGTTGCTCAGGTAGACCGCGTCTGGATGCTGCTTGAGCCGGATGGCCCGAGTGACACCCACCTTCATCTTCTTCACGTCGGCGGCCTCCTTCGCGGAGATGCGTGGAGGCTCGCTCGTTTCAGGAGCAGGGACGTCTGGCGCGTGGAGTTGGGTGTCTTCCGCGGGCGGCGGAGGTGCCTTGGCCAGCTCGGCTCGTGGGGCCGGTGGACTCTCGGCTGGGGCTGGTGGCGAGGACTCCTCGACGGTGATGGGAGCGCGGATCGGCGTGGGCGGTGGGGCCCCACCGGCTGTCGACGTCGAATGCGCATCCAAGAGCAGCCACAGGCTCGCACCCACGATCAGCAGTCCTCCCGCGCTCAACCCGTAGAGCAGCGGGCGTGAGGCTCCAGAAGACGCCACGATGGACCGAGGCTCCGTTGTCGCCGTGACGGGGGGGCTTGCGAGCCGGACGCGCCGGGTCTGGCGCTCGGTCGAGGGCGGCGGCGTCACCGGCTCCGCTGGCACGGTCTGCACGCGCCAGGACTTCAGCTCCTCCAGGAAGGAGCCCGGCACGGACATCTCCCGGCCCTCCTGCGCCAGGTCCCCCCGGAAGAGCACCCGCAGCAGGTGCGCGATGGTCATGGAGGAGAAGCGCGGGAAGTTCGAATAGAGGAAGCCCGCCAGTGCATCCCCGAACGCGTGGCTGGATTCGAAGCGCTGCTCCCGGTCCGGCGTCAGCGCCTTCATCACGATGTCATTCAATTCCTTCGGCAGGTCCGGCCGGAGCACGCTCGGCGCGGGAATCTCTCCCCGCCCCAAGCGCATCATCACCACATGTGGCGGCCCCTCCACGGGCAACTTCCCGCAGAGCAGCTCATACAGCACGACCCCCGTGGCCCAGACATCCGTGCGCGCGTCCACGTCCTCTCCGCGCGCCTGCTCGGGAGAGAAGAAGAGGTACTTGCCCTTCACCACGCCGGGTGCCGTCTTGAAGCCGCGGATGAGCTGCGCCTTGGCGATGCCGAAGTCGACGATCTTGACCTGGCCTTCGTAGCCCAGCAGCACGTTGTCCGGAGAGATGTCCCGGTGGACGATGCCCAGCGGCCGGCCGCTGTTGTCCATGCGGGTGTGCGCGTAGTGCAGGCCCCGGCACATCTCCATGGCGATGAAGACCGCCACAGGAATCGGCAGGGCACCCAGGTCGCTCTTCAGCGCGCGCTTGAGCACGCGGTGCAGTGGCTGGCCATCCACGAACTCCATGGCCAGGAAGTACTCACCCTCCACCCGACCGAAGTCGAAGACCTGGGCGACATTCCCATGGGACAGCGTGGCGGAGATGCGCGCCTCGCTGATGAACATGGAGATGAAGGCTTCGTCGTTGGCGTATTCGGGAAGCACCTTCTTGATGAGCACGGGCTTGGTGACGCCCGCGTCGCCCACCAGCTGCGCGCGCCACGTCTCGGCCATGCCGCCCCGGCCCAGCCAGGACACCAGCTCATACCTTCCGAAGACGTCGCCCGCTTGGAGTGCCATGGGGCAGACACTCTAAACCCAGATTCCAGGGCTGGCAGAATCGGGGCTGTCTTTCTCCTGCCCGGCTGCTTGGGATGTCAGCGAGTGGAAAGGCTGTCCGCTCAACCCGCGTCGCCGGCCTTCCCGAGCTCCTCCATGACGCGTGCCCGAGCGGGATCACCCTCGGCGGCGAGCTTCACGTAGGCCTTGTAGTGCTCCTCGCTCAGCGTGGCGTCGCCGAGCTCCGCGTAGAGAAAGCCCAGGTACCGCTCGCAATCCGGGAAGGTGGGATCGAGCTTGATGCAAAGCTGGGCCTTCACGAGCGCCACGTCGTAGTTCTTCTCGTCGACCAGTGCCTGGATCTGCTGCCGCAGTTCCATGATCTCGTTGGAGGGCGCCGCGGGCGGTGGTGCCACGTCGGCGACCGGTGTGGGCGCCGGCTCGGGCGGTGGCTCCAGGGTCGCCGTGGGCAGGAGAGGCGGCTCCTCCACGGGCTGCGTGGCCGTCTGGTGCCTCCACAGGAACACCAGGCCCGCGGCCACGGCAAGCAGCCCTCCCACGCCCAACCCGGTGCGCAGCGGCTTCGAGGGGGCAGGAGCCGGCGCGGGGACCCGCGGCACTGGCATTGCCGTGGCCGTCGGATTGCTCGGCCGGACGGGCCGGGGTTGCCGCTGGAGCACCGGGGGAGGAGCGGGCGGGGTCACGGGCCTCGCTGGCGCGGTTGGCTTGCTCCACGCCTTCAGGTCCTCCAGGAAGGAGCGCGGGACGGACGGCTCGCGGCCCAGCTGCGCCAGGTCCTCCTTGAACAGCACTCGCAACAGGTGCGCGAGGCTCATGGAGGAGAAGCGCGGGAAGTTCGCATACAGGAACGCTGTCAGCGCATCCCCGAACGCGTGGCTGGAGTCGAAGCGACGCTGGCGGTCCGGCGTCAGCGCCTTCATCACGATGTCATTCAATTCCTTCGGCAGGTCCGGACGGAGCGTGGCCGGCGAGGGAATCTCACCGTTCCCAACGCGACTCAGCACCACGGCCGGCGGGCCCTCCACCGGCAGCTTCCCGCAGAGCAGTTCATAGAGCACCACCCCCGTGGACCAGACGTCCGTGCGCGCATCCACTCCTTCTCCTCGCGCCTGCTCGGGAGAGAAGAAGAGGTACTTGCCCTTCACCACGCCGGGCTCCGTGCTGATGCCGCGGATGAGCTGGGCCTTCGCGATGCCAAAGTCGACGATCTTGACCTGGCCCTCGTACCCCAGCAGCACGTTGTCCGGAGAGATGTCGCGGTGGACGATGCCCAGCGGCCGGCCGCTGCTGTCCGTGCGCGTGTGGGCGTAGTGCAGCCCCCGGCACATCTCCATCGCGATGAAGACGGCGATGGGAATGGGCATCCTGCCCAGGTCGCTCCTCAGCGCGCGCTTGAGCACGCGGTGCAGCGGCTGGCCATCCACGAACTCCATGGCCAGGAAGTACTCGCCCTCCACGCGGCCGAAGTCGAAGACCTGGGCGACATTCCCATGGGACAGCGTGGCGGAGATGCGCGCCTCGCTGATGAACATGGAGATGAAGGCTTCGTCGTTGGCGTATTCGGGCAGCACCTTCTTGATGAGCACGGGCTTGGTGACACCCGCGTCGCCCACCAGCTGCGCGTGCCACGTCTCGGCCATGCCGCCCCGGCCCAGCCAGGACACCAGCTCATACCTTCCGAAGACGTCGCCCGCCTGGAGATCCATGGAGTGGACATTCTAAGCCCAGATTCCAGGGCTGGCGCATTGGGGACCGGGTCACTCCTTCCCGAGCAGCTCGACGACTTTCGCCCGGCGCGGGTGGTCCGCGGGTGCGAGCTTCAGGAAGGTCTCGTAGTGCTGCGTGCTTTCCCGGGGATGGTTGAGCTTCGCGTGGACGGCCCCGAGCATGAGATGGCATTCCGGCATGTCAGGGTTGTTCGCCACGCAGTCATTTGCAGCTTCCAGGGCCGCGTCGTAGTCCTTGCTCTGGATCAGCCCGGAGACCTTCTGCTGGATCTCCTGCTGCTTCGTCTTCACGAGCGAGGAGACCTTCTGCTGCACCTCCTGCCGCTTGGAGTCGAGCAGTCCAAGGACGCCCTTCTTGGGCGCGGGCGCGCTCTCCGGGACGACGGGTGGCGGCTCCTGGGCGGCGCTGGCCGCGACGACGGTGGGCTCCGGGGGCTGCTCGGCGACCGGCACGGGCTTGGGCTCCTCGGCCACGGCGTGTTGGGTCGCGCGGACGGGCCGGGACGGCTTCCGGATGGGGGGCGCGGGCCGCGTGGGTTCTGGCGCGATGAGCTCGTCGGCCTGAAGCTCGGTCTCGCCCTCCGGCTCCTGCACCGGACTTGGGGCCGGCGGCTCGGCTTCGACCTTCCGGGCGGGCGGCTCGGGGTCGGCCTTCGGGGCAGGGGCTTCGACCGCCACGGCCTGGGGCACCGGCGTGGGCCGCGCGACGGGCTCGGGCGAACGGGAGCCCATGAAGAACCAGAGACAGGCTCCTGCCACGGCCAGGCCTCCCGCCGCGCTCGCGCCGTAGAGCCCCTTGCGCGAGGGACCTGTCGGAACCGTGGGCTCATCCGGCTGCGTCGTCGCCGTGGGCGGAGGCTTCGCGACGGCGCGCACGAGCCGCCGGGTCTGGACCTGCTCCGGCGGTGGGGCATCCAGGAGCTTCGCCAGCGCGGGCTCGCCCCACTTCCTCGCCTCGTCGTGGAAGTTCGCGGGCACGGACAGCTCGCGGCCCTCGTGCGTCAGGTCCGCACGGAACAGCACGCGCAGCAGGTTCGCGAGGCTCAGTGAGGAGAAGCGCGGGTAATGGGCATGGAGGAACTCCGCCAGCGCATCCCCGAAAGCATGGCTGGATTCGAAGCGCCGCTTCCGGTCCGGAGCCAGCGCCTGCATCACCAGCGCATTCAGCTCCTCGGGCAGGTCTGGCCGGAGCGTCGTGGGCGCGGGGATGCGCCCATCGGCGATCTTCATCATCACCGTCTGGGGTGGCCCCTCCACCGGGAGCTTCGCGCACAGCAGCTCGTACAGCACGACGCCCGTGGCCCAGACGTCCGTGCGCGCATCCACCTCTTCACCACGTGCCTGCTCCGGGGAGAAGAAGAGGTACTTGCCCTTCACCACGCCGGGCTCCGTCTTGAAGCCGCGCAGCAGCTGCGCCTTGGCGATGCCGAAGTCGACGATCTTGACCTGGCCTTCGTAGCTGACGAGCACGTTGTCTGGAGAGATGTCGCGGTGGACGATGCCCAGCGGCTTCCCGCTGCCATCCGTGCGCGAGTGCGCGTAGTGCAGGCCCCGGCACATCTCCATGGCGATGAACACGGCGACGGGAATGGGCAGCGCCCCCAGGCCTGCCTTCCTCGCGCGCTTGAGCACCTTGTCGAGCGGCTTGCCGTCGACGAACTCCATGGCCAGGAAGTACTCGTCCTCCACCTGCCCGAAGTCGAAGACCTGCGCCACGTTGCCATGGGACAGCGTGGCGGAGATGCGCGCCTCGCTGATGAACATGGAGATGAAGGCCTCGTCGTCCGCGTACTCAGGGAGGACCTTCTTGATGAGCACGGACTTGGTGACGCCCGCGGCGCCCACCAGCTGGGCGCGCCACGTCTCCGCCATGCCGCCCCGGCCCAGCCAGGACACCAACTCATACCGTCCGAAGGTATCTCCGGCTTGCAGTTCCATATGGGGTGCGCATCCTATACGGAACCTGGGAAACCCCGAACGCAGGCTCCTTGCCTGCCGGGCCCGCGAGCAGTCTCTCCCTGACGGCGTGAAACCGCGTCAGTCCGCGGCGCCAGTCGCCCGCAGCTCGACGAGCTTCTGCACGACATCAGGACGTCGCGGATGATTGGCGGGCGCGAACGCCAGGAAGCGCTCATAGCTCCGTGCGCTCTCCGAGGCCTGGTTCATCTTCGCCAGGACGTCCCCCTGTAACAGGTGACAGTCCGGCTCCCGGGGGAGCCGCGCCACGCATTGGTTGGCTGCGTCGAGCGCTTCCTTCTGGCGGCCTCGCGTCAGGTGCATCAGGACGGCGCTTCGGGAGGACTCCAGCTCCGCCTCGTTGGCGGGCGCCGGCGCCTGGGGCTTGCGCTGAAGCAAGGCGGACAGTCGATCCTTCACCGCGCTCCGCCGGAGATCGGTGGGGGGCGCGTTCTGCAGGAAGGCCTGGTAGTGGCTCACGCTCTTGTCGATGGAACGGAGCCGTTCGTAGGTGAGGCCCGCCGCCAGCCGGCAGTCCGCGTTGTCAGGCACCGCGTCCACGCAGAGCTGGACCAGCTTCGCGGCCCGCGTCAGCTCCTTGTTGCTCTTGCCCAGGCGGTACACGTCGTCGAGCAGCTGGCGCACCCGCGTCTCGCTCCACGCGTCCTCTGGAGGAGGCGGGGGCGGCGGCTCCGCGGCCACGCCCGCATCAATGGTCACGGGCTGCTCCGGTGCCGGAGTCGGCGCGGGGGCCGAGGTCGCGACCACGGGCGCGACGGTGGGACGTTCTCCCTGCGGGACCTCCGGTGCGCGCCGGAACCGGGTCCACCAGAGGCCGCCGCCCAGCACGAGCAGCGCCGCGCTCCCCACCGCGAGCCCCACCCATGGCGAGCGGGAGCGACGGACCGGTGCGATCTCGGCCGTCGGCACATCCGGCGCATCCTCTTCCTGGGACTCGCGCGTGACGACGACCGGCGCGGGGGACGGCCGGGGCGTCGGGACGGCCCGGAGGTGGGGAACCGTGGGGGTCTGGTCTGGCGTCACGGGTTGCCGCCAGGCCTTGAGCTCCGACAGGAAGTCGTCGGGAACCGCCAGCTCCCGGCCTTCGTTCAACAGGTCTCCCCGGAACAGCACCCGCAGCAGGTGCGCGAGGCTCAACGACGAGAAGCGGGGATGATTCGCATACAGGAAGCCCGCCAGCGCATCCCCGAACGCGTGACTGGTGGCGAAGCGTTGCGCCGGATCCGGGCTCAGCGCCTGGAGGACGATGCGGTTGAGCGCTTCCGGCAGGTCCGGCCGCGGCTGGCTCAACGGCGGAATCTCGCCGTGAGCAATCTTCATCATCACGACGTGCGGCGGGCCATCCACGGGCAGCCGGCCGCACAGCAGCTCATACAGCACGATGCCCGTGGCCCAGACGTCCGTGCGCGCATCCACTTCCTCCCCGCGCGCCTGCTCCGGGGAGAAGAAGAGGTACTTGCCCTTCACCACGCCGGGCGCGGTCTTGAAGCCCCGCTGCAGCTGCGCCTTGGCGATGCCGAAGTCGACGATCTTGACCTGGCCCTCGTAGCTGACGAGCACGTTGTCCGGAGAGATGTCCCGGTGGACGATGCCCAGCGGCTTGCCGCTGCTGTCCGTGCGCGAGTGCGCGTAGTGCAGGCCCCGGCACATCTCCATGGCGATGAAGACCGCGACGGGAATGGGCAGCGCGGGCAGTCCGCTCCGCATCGCGCGCTTGAGCACCTTGTCGAGCGGCTTGCCGTCGACGAACTCCATGGCGAGGAAGTACTCGCCCTCCACCTGCCCGAAGTCGAAGACCTGGGCGACGTTGCCATGGGACAGCGTGGCGGAGATGCGCGCCTCGCTGATGAACATGGAGATGAAGGCCTCGTCGTCCGCGTACTCGGGGAGGACCTTCTTGATGAGCACGGACTTGGTGACGCCCGCGGCGCCCACCAGCTGGGCATGCCACGTCTCCGCCATGCCGCCCCGGCCCAGCCAGGACACCAGCTCATACCTCCCGAAGGTGTCCCCCGCGTCGAGCGTCATGGGATGTCTACCTTAGCCCCAGAATCCTGGGAGTGCCGAATAGACGTCTTCGCGTCTGTCCAACCCTGTGTGTAGGTTGGAACCTCACCCCCGTCAGGGAGAGGGCTGCGCGGCCCCTGCGGCGAGCGTGACGTACAGGCGGCCCAGCTCGGTCAGCTCGCCGGAGGCGCCCAGCAAGTTGATGGAGGGGATTTCGTTGTTGCGCCCGGAGAACCACGCGTAGCGCTCGATGGCGGGCTCCGTCTCCAGATAGCCAATGGCATCCACCATGTATTTCTTCTGCACGTCCACGGTGATTTCGCTGTGCGGGCGGTCGCCGCACGCGAACTCCGTCAGCCAGAGGGGCTTGTTGTACTTCTTGAACTTCTCCACGTACCACTTGAGCGCGCCCACGTCGCACGCGTACCAGTGGATGGCAATGGCATCCACCTGACAGTTCGCGCAGGCCTTGAAGAAGGCATCCAGGTACACCACGGGGTCGGTGAAGGTGACGCCGTCCTCCGACACGCAGTCGCCGCAGTAGTTGACCGCCGGGGACACCAGCTTGAGCCCCTTGCGGCGGGCCACCTCCTCCAGCACGGGCCAGAGCGCCGCGGCCTGGCGGGGCGTCTTGTTCGCCTGCGACTTGAAGTTGGGCTCGTTGAATCCCAGCAGGACCTGCGCGCCCGCCGGAATCTCCGATTCGAGCTGGGCCACCGTGGGCGTGCCGCCCCAGGCCATGGGCACGAAGGAGACCTTCTCTGAAACGTAGACACTGGCCGCGCCGCTCTCCGGCTTGGGCGACCAGTTGTACCACCAGCTCATTCCAGGGGAGAGCGCCTTCAGGTCCTCCGCCGAGTGATAGCCATACCCGAGTCCCCGCTTCGCGCTCTTCGTCACGCCGGGGGCCGGCTCATCTGGCTTGGAAGGCTCCCCGGCCGCGGGGTCGCACGCCACGAGCGGCGACAGCAGGACGGCCAGGGACAGCGCGACGGGGAGCCGGAGGGAGGGGCGCATGGCCAATCACTCTACGCCCGGGCGTCGGGTCCTGGCGTCACGTCACGGGGCCAGCCGGGGCACGAGGCGCGGCTCGCCCACGTCGCGCCACCACGGCGTCACGCCCTCCACGCGTGAGGGCTCCAGGCTCCGGCCCAGGCCCGGCGTGAAGAGGCGCACCTGCTGCTCCGTGGCCAGCTTCACCAGCGTCTCCACGGGCTCGTCCCACGCGTGCAGCGCCAGGTTGAAGGTGCCCCAGTGCACCGGCATCAGCGTGCCGCCGCCGAGCATCGCGTGCGCCTTGAGCGCGTTCTCCGGGCCCAGGTGGATGCTTCCCCAGCTCGGGTGGAACGCGCCCACCTCCAGCATCACCAGGTCGAAGGGGCCGTATCGCCGGCCAATCTCCTCGAACTCCGGGGTGAGGCCGGTGTCGCCGCTGAAGAACAGCCGGTGCTTGTCCGTGGTGAGCACCCACGACGCCCACAGCGTCTTGTTGCGGTCGCCCAGGCCGCGGCCGGAGAAGTGCTGCGCGGGCGCCGCGCGGAAGGACACCGGACCCACGCGGTGCTCCTCCCACCAGTCCAGCTCCGTGATGAGTTCCGGCGCCACGCCGAAAGCCTCCAGGTGGCGCCCCACCCCCAGCGCGGTGACGAAGGGCACCCGCCGCTTCGCCAGCGCCTGGATGGTGCTCCGGCACAGGTGGTCGAAGTGGTCGTGCGACACCAGCACCGCGTCCAGGTCCGGCAGCGCGTCCAGCGGCACGGGCGTGGCGTGGAAGCGCTTGGGGCCCGCGAAGGACACGGGCGAGACCCGGTCGCCGAAGACGGGGTCGGTCAGCACGCGCGCCCCGTCCACCTCCAGCAGCATCGTGCTGTGACCCAGCCAGGTGACGCGCAGGCCGGTGTCCGGCGCGCGGGCCCAGGTGCCGCGCGGATCATCCACCGGCAGCGGCGCGGGCGGTGTGCGCTGCGTGCCGCCGAAGAAGTATTCGCCCAGCAGGGGCAGCGTGCCCCCCTGGATGCCGGCCCCCACGGGGGCGGTGTTGCGGAAGCCGTGCCCCTCGAACTGGCGGGAGGCCCGGCTGCGTTCGAGGCGGAGTCCCGCGCTGCGCGCGCTGTCACTGACGGTGGGCATGAGGCGGTTACTAACACCCACGCCTCCGCCTGGCACGGCCACCCGCCTGGAGCCCAGGCGGGGAGGCGCCATGCGCCTACTGTGCGTCTTCCGGCGCCAGGCAGGTGTTGCTGAGCGCGCTGGACCAGAGCTGTGCGTTCAGCGTGTCGTCATAGGCGCTGAAGTAGACGCGGCTGCCCAGACGGTAGAACTCGCGCGGGTAGGAGGAGTCTCCCTGGGCCGGCGCGGCGATGTCCTTGAGGAGGCGCGTCCCGGCCACCGTGCCGTTGCTCACCCAGGGTTCGATGCCGCCCGTGGTCTCATAGGCGCTGAAGAAGACCAGGTTGTCCGCCACCGCGTACACCGGCGAGCTGTACTCGTCCGACAGGCTCAGCGGCCGGCGCAGCAGGGTGGTGCCCGCGGCGGTGCCGTTCGTCACCCACAGCTGCGTGTCGCGCGGCGCGGGGCCATCACTGCCAATGGCCACGGAGAAGTACAGCCGCCTGCCCCCCGGCACCTGGCTCACGGCGTCGATGTATGGGAACGCCGAGCCCTGCGACGCGTAGTCATTGGGCAGGGTGACGACGGGCTCCGGGTTTCCGCCCGTGAGCGGCACGCGGTAGAGGACCATGTACTGGGTGCTGAAGGACGTCGTCGTGACGTACGCGTAAGAGCCCAGCGCGCCCAGCACCTGCATGGCGCGCGTGGAGCCGAAGGACGCCAGCCGCAGGGTGCCGCCCGCCGTGCCGTTCGTCTTCCACAGCTCCGACAGGCCGCTCTGCTCATCCAGCTTGAAGAGGGTGAGCGCGCCGGTGGGGCGCACGTCGTTCGGGTAGGTGTCCGGGCCCGCGTCCAGCCGCTTCAGCTGGAAGGTGCCCGCGGCGGTGCCGTCCGTCCGCCACAGGGAGGTGGCGCCCTGGAGCTCGCGCACGAAGAACAGCAGCGCGTTGCCCTGCTTCGCGTCCAGGTAGCTCACGTCCACGCCGGTGCCGAAGTCACGCACGCGCACCGTGCCCGCGGCGGTGCCGTCCGACCTCCACAGCTCATAGCGCGTGGCGTCCGCCGTGGCGTCGTACGTCTCCTTGAAGAAGACCAGCGTGGAGCCGGACGCCGTCAGGTGCGTCAGGTACGAGTCCTCCGTGCCCGGCGTCAGGTCCTTCACCAGCCGGGTGTTGGCCGTCGTCCCGTCGCTCACCCACAGCTCCAGGCCCGTCGCCGCGTCCGGCGCCATGAAGAAGAGCTGCGCCGGGGTGGCGGTGAGCTGCGACAGCCTCGGCGTGAAGTTGCCCGCCGTCGCCGGGAAGCCCCTCACCTGCGTGGTGCCCGCGTCCGTGCCGGTGCTCCGCCACAGGCCGCGGCGGCCGTCCTCGTAATTCACCGCGAAGTGCAGCGTGCCCTTGAAGTCCACGAAGCTGTCCGGCCCCATCGCGAAGCGCGGGATGCCCAGCTCCGAAGGTGGCAGGAGGGTCTTCACCCGCTGGGTGCCCGCGGCGGTGGGAAGGCAGAGGGCCTCCGCCGTCACCTCTGGCGCAAAGGTAGGCTCCTGTGCGAGCCCTGCCTCCGTCAGCTCCTCGGGAAGCGCCCCGCCGCAGCCC
>NZ_RAVY01000015.1:0-76997 GCF_003611625.1 Corallococcus sp. CA054B | reverse complement strand
GGGGCTTCGCTTCGGGGGGCTTGCTGGCGCCCTTCTCCGGCAGCCAGGACAGGTCGTACACGGCCGCGTCGCCCGCGGCGCGCATCAGCACCACGGAGGCGCCGTGCGCGCCGCTCATCTCCAGGCCAGCGGAGAAGAGGCCCCGGTAGAAGCCGGCCACCACCACCGGGCGGCAGGTGAGCACGTAGCGCGTGGGGCCGGTCTGCTCCAGCCGCGCCTCCAGGTAGTTGGTGCCCGTGCGCAGGTTGCGCGTCATCCGCTCCAGCATCCGGTGCGGCCCCAGAAGCCGCACGCCCGCCAGCAGCGCGCTGCCGATGAGCGTGGCCCCGTAGCCCTCCAGGAAGCGCCGGCCCACCACCTCCGCGCCGTCGTCCAGCGTGGCCGCGGGCGCGAGCACGGACGCCGCCAGCTTCAGCGACTCCACCCACACCTCCAGGGGATAGGCCACCGCCAGCTTTCCGCGAGGATCGATGCCCACGTCGCGCAGCTGCCGCGCGCAAGGCTCGTCCAGGTGGTCACCCAGGGCGCGAATCAGCCCTTCGAAGCTCTGCTGGAAGACAAGGCGTTCGGGGGTCATCGGCATGTCCTCCCACGCTACCCGTGTGAGCGGGGCCGCCTCAACCCGGTAGGTTCCCAGGACTCAAGAAGTCCCCGGGGAGTGTTCGAAAACGCAGTGCGGCAGAGAGGGCCGACGGGTCGGCCGGCGCGGCTCGACGCGTCGAAAGGGGGAGGGGAGGGTGCGCTAGGGTCGGGGGCCATGCCGCATGACGCCCTCGCAGATGTCTCCACGGCCGCGATGCAGGAGCGCGGAGGTGCACGGGGGACTCCCCGCGCCGTGCCCGCGCTGACGGTGGTGTCCCATCCGGTGCCCCGGCGCGTGGGGGAGCGGCTGCTGTTGGACGCGGTGGTGGCGGGACGGACCCTGGCCCTGTCGCGCAACGCGCCGGACTTCGCGAAGCCGGGCAGCTCGCTGGGGCTGCCGCTGGCGGATCCGTTCGTGAGCCGCAAGCCGCTGGAGCTCTCCGCCCTCGCGGCCGGGGGCGTGCGCCTGTCGGTGCCGGAGGATGGCACGCACGTGGTCGCGGAGGGTGTGCCGCTCCAGGGCGCGAGGGACTTCGGGCCGGCGGAGCTGATGGACGGGGTGGCGCTGGAGCTGTCGGGCCGCGTGGTGCTGCTCTTGCACATGGTGGAGCTGGACGGCGGGGGCCTGGCGGACACGCAGGGCATGGTGGGCGAGAGCGCGGGCCTGCGGCGGCTGCGCAAGCACATCGAACGGGTGGCGGACCTGGACGTGTCGGTGCTCATCCGGGGAGAGACGGGCACGGGCAAGGAGCTGGTGGCGCAGGCCATCCACCGGCTGTCACCGCGCCGGGATGGGCGCTTCGTCAGCGTCAACCTGGGGGCCATCCCCAAGGAGCTGGCGGCGGCGGAGCTGTTCGGTTCGAAGAAGGGCGCGTACTCCGGGGCCACGCAGGACCGCGAGGGCTTCTTCCGCGCCGCGCACGGGGGCACGCTGTTCCTGGACGAGGTGGGCGAGGCGCCGCCGGAAGTGCAGGTGATGCTCCTGCGGGTGCTGGAGACGGGGGAGCTGTATCCCGTGGGCGCCAGCCAGCCGGTGAAGGTGGACGTGCGGCTCATCGCCGCGACGGACGCGCACCTGGAGGAGCAGATCCGCGACGGGCGCTTCAAGGCGCCGCTCTTGCACCGGCTGGCGGGCTACGACCTGCGCGTGCCCGCGCTGCGCGAACGGCGCGAGGACGTGGGCCGGTTGTTCTTCCACTTCGCGCGGGAGGAGCTGACGGCGCTGGGCGAGGCGGCGCGGCTGGACTCGGAGGATCCGCACGCGGAGCCGTGGCTGCCCGCGCCGCTGGCGTCGCGGCTGGTGCGGGCGGCGTGGCCGGGGAACATCCGCCAGCTGCGAAACCTCACGCGGCAGCTCGTCATCGGGAGCCGGGGGCAGGCACGCTTGCAGTTGGATCCCCAGCTGGAGGAAGCGCTGGGCTCGGCGGCGGGAGCGGGGGCCGCGCCGATGCCGAGAGGCGCACAGGCCTTGGCTGGCACTCCCGTGGCTCCGGCTCGCGGCGCTGACGCTCCGGAGGCTCGCGAGGCGGCGGTGCCCCGGCGCAAGCCCTCGCAGGTGACGGAGGCGGAGCTGCTGGCCGCGCTGCGGGCGAGCGCGTGGGACCTGAAGGCCGCGGCGGACGCGTTGGGCATTCCGCGCCCGTCTGTCTACGACCTCATCGAACGCAGCCCGAACCTGCGCACCGCCGGGGACCTGGGCGCGGACGAAATCACCCGCTGCTTCGAGGCCTGCGGCGGCGACCTGGACGCGATGGTGCGCACGCTGGAGGTGTCGAAGCGCGCGCTGGGGCGGCGGTTGAAGGAGCTGGGGCTGACGGCGAAGACCACCTGAGCGGAGGGCCACGCCGCATGGCACGCTGGATGCTGAGCCGTCGCGTCGTCCGTCCCCATCCCCCTGGAGGGTTCCCCATGCGAAGCCGCGTCCTCTTCCCGCTGTGCCTCACCGGACTGCTGCTGGCCTGTGCCAGCGGTGGCGCCCGTTCCACCTCCTCCGAAGCGACGTCGTCCGACAACGGGCCGGTGCAGCCCTGCGCGGTGAACCCGACACCTCCCGAGGGAGGCACCCAGGTGCTCATCACCGCCAGCTCGGACGGCAAGGTGCACTTCAGCAGCACGACGGTGCAGGTGCTTGCCGGGCAGACGGTGCACTTCGTGTCCCAGGTGCAGCAGGACCGGTGCATCGGCGTGTCCGACGGCGGGCTCCTCAAGCACGACTCGCAGAACCCCCTGCCGGTGCCTGCGTGTGAGGTTGCTTCCTGGAAGCTGCGCGCCGGGGATGAGCCGGGAACGTCCACGTCGCTGTGGTCCTGCCCGACGAGCGACTGCTCCCGGTGCACGCAGCCCCAGGGCATCCGGGAGACCATCAACGGCACGCTGGAAGTCACCGGGCGCGGCGAGGACTGAAGCACGCGGTGGCCACGTCAGGGCTTGCGGGCCCTGGCCGGCCGGGCGGGCTGCCGTGGTGGCGCGGCCGGAGTCACGGCGGCGCCGGTGCTCGCGGTGACGGCCCTGAGCTCTTCGAGCCCGAGCTGGATGTGCCGTGTGAGGTCCTGCGCCTTCGGGTCCTCGAGCCAGCGCTCGAACGCGACCTTGAAGACCGCGATGCCCGCCTCGGCCGCCAGGCTCGCGGTGGGTTCGGTGACGCCGCGCTTTCGCAGGGTCTCCGCGGCGGCCGAGGCCAGGGAGGCCAGCTTGATCAGCTCGCGCTCCCGAAGCTCGGCGTGCGCGGAGAGGAGCGTCTGGCGCGCCCGCGCATGGTCGCGGCGGTCCTTGAAGAAGGGCGTCAGCGACTCGAGGGCCGCGGAGACCGCGTCGAGCGGCGCGGCCCCCTGAGGCGCATCCGCGATGGTGGTGACGATGCGCTCGTGGAGCGCGTCCGAGCCCCCGAACAGGACCTCCTTCTTGTCGGTGAAGTAGCGAAAGAACGTCCG
Organism: Corallococcus sp. CA054B; assembly: GCF_003611625.1. Lineage (NCBI taxonomy): Bacteria > Pseudomonadati > Myxococcota > Myxococcia > Myxococcales > Myxococcaceae > Corallococcus > Corallococcus sp. CA054B. The sequence goes on along the minus strand of NZ_RAVY01000015.1, from coordinate 73,485 downwards.
CTCCGTGAGCCCCGCGCGCGCGGCGATCTCCTCCACCGTCGTCCGGTCGTACCCGTGCTCCTGGAACAGCGTCATCGCGGCCTGTGCGAGCCGGTCTCGTGCGTTGGGTTCCCAGCGGCCCATGGGCACCAGCATAACCTGATTGCAGTCACTGACATCACTTGTTAGAGGTGATGTCAGCAGCTGACATCAAGGGGGCTTTCCATGCGCGTGTTCGTGACGGGTGCGTCCGGTTTCATCGGCTCGGCGGTCGTTCCTGAATTGCTGGGGGCGGGACATCAGGTGGTGGGGCTTGCCCGCTCGGACGCTTCGGCCCGGGCGCTGGAGGCGGCGGGGGCGGAGGTGCATCGCGGTTCGCTGGACGATCCGGACAGCCTGCGCGCGGGAGCGGCGAAGGCGGACGGGGTCATCCATCTGGCGTTCATCCACGACTTCTCCCGCTTCGAGGACTCGGTGCGTGCCGACGCGCGAGCGATTGATGCGATGGGCAAGGCGCTGGAGGGCTCCCAGCGGCCTCTCGTCATCGCGGCGGGGCTGCTGTTCCTGGCGCCGGGACGCGTCGCGGTGGAGACCGATGCGGCGGCTCCAGAGGGGCGTGGCGCGGCGGAGGCGACGATGCTCGCGTTGGCCGAGCGAGGCGTGCGCACGTCCATCGTGCGGCTTCCGCCGTCGGTTCATGGAAAGGGTGACCACGGCTTCGTGCCGCACCTCATCGCCTCCGCGCGACGGACGGGCGTGGCTGCCTACGTCGGGGAGGGGGCGAGTCGCTGGCCCGCCGTGCACCGGTCCGACGCCGCCCGGCTCTTCCGGCTCGCGCTGGAGCGTGCCCCCGCGGGTTCAAGGCTCCACGCCGTCGCCGACGAGGGCGTGCCCACCCGGGACATCGCGGCCCTCATCGGCCGCCGGGTGGGCGTGCCGGTCGCTTCGAAGACGCCAGCAGAGGCCGGCGACTTCCTTGGCTTCATGGGGGCACTCTTCGCGCTGGATGCTCCTGCGTCGAGCGCCCGCACGCGCGAACAGCTCGGCTGGCGGCCCGAAGGGCCCGGGCTCCTGGCGGACCTCGACGACGAGCACTACTTCGCACCGGACGCTGGCACGATCCTGTGAGCGCGATAGGGGAGTGCAGGGGCCTCGTGTCTACGCGCCAGGCCTGACACGAGGTCGCCCGGAGCCGCTGGACCGGCGTCGTCCTGCCGTCCAAGGAGCGTGAGGAGGGCGCGCCGCGCCAGAACATCGGACCCGTGCGGTCTGTCGGTCCGCACGGATGAGAGGGTGAGAATCCAGCAGGGGCTCACCGTTCGCGGCGCACCGCACGAACCTGTCCGACAGTCGGACAGGTTTGAACAGCCGGGTCCGCCTGGGTAGGCGTGGCGACGAGCGTGGGCGGTCCACCGAACAGTCGCGAGTACCAGTCGCAAGCCGTTGCGTAATCCGAGACGGCGATTCCGGCATGGAGGGCGAGCGGCATGGTCCGACGCCATGTACGTCGCGTCAGGGCGGTAACGCCTGGAACGGCGAGGATGCCGCGCACCAGCCGGATCTGCTCCAGGTCGTCACGCACGGAGGCCCGAGCAATGCCTCCTCGCGCACAACCGCTGTCGTCATTCCGGCGGCAGCTTCGCGAGCGCGTGACGCAGGTCATCGCGCAAGGTGCTTGCGTCCTTCCACTGCGGGCGCGCGGTGAGCACGGTCTCGGTCAGTGACAGTCCCTGCTGGAGATGGGCGCGTGCGTCCGGGCCGGAGGCCGTCACGCCCCATTCGCGAAGGAACGCGCTGTAGGCCAGACGCGGATCCAGGTTCTCGGGATCCAGCTCCAGCGCCTTCTGGAAGTCGCTCGCCGCGGCCTGGAAGGACGCGTCCGGCTTGTGGCCCCGTCGGACCTCCTCGCGAGCCTGGAGCGCCCGCACTTCGCCCCGCCATCGCCACGCCTGCGCGAGGGAGGGGTTGAGCTTGAGCGCTCGCTCCAGCGCCTCCGTGGCCTGGACGAGCGACGGCCGTGGATCCTTCCCTTGCTTCAGTGTGTACGCGGCCTCGGTGTGGTGCACGTGGCCCAGGTTGGCCCATGGCTCCGCGAGCCCGGGCAGCAACGTGGTGGCCTGTTGAAGTTCGGCCTGTGCCTCCTTCGCGCTCGCGGTGGGATCCTGGTCGCGCAGCAGGCGCCAGGTCGCGCGCCACATGCGCACCTCACCCAGGTTGTTGTGCGCGAAGCCCACCTTGGGCGCGATGGCGATGGCCTGGAGGAAGGCCTGCTCCGCCTGGTCCAGCAGGGACTCCGGCGAATCTCCCCGGTCCCACGCCTCTCGGGCCTGGTCGAGCAGGATGGTGCCCACGCCGTTCTGGAGCGGCGGCAGCTTCGCGTTGATGGCGACGCCCTGACGGTAGGCCGCCAGCGCTCGGGCAAGCCCTGGCCCCGCGTCGCCGCCGTGGTCCCGCAGGCGCAATGCAAGCGCGCGGTGCACGTCCGCCAGATAGAACCACGCGACGACGTGCCCCGGGTCGAGCGTGCTCGCGCGCTCCAGCGCGGTCCTGGCTTCTTCCAGGTCCGCGTCCTTCGACGGTGCACGCGGATGGTTGGCGCGGTTCACATAGGCCGTGCCCAGGTTGATCCACGCATCCGGCCGCTTCGCATCCAGCGCCAACGCCCGCCGATAGGCCGTGATGGCCTGCTGCCGGAAGGGCAGTGAATCCCCTCCGCGCCCGTCCTCTGAATCCGCCCACACCTTGAAGACGAGCCCCAGGTCCAGGTGGAAGTCGTAGTCGCGCGCGGACTCGGGAATGGACTCGAAGGCGGCGACGGCGGCCTTCAGCTGTTCGCGCGGATCCTCGTTCCGGTCCTGACGGTAGCGGGCCCACTGCCACCAGCCCATGGCCAGCGCGTGGCGCGCTTCCACCTTCCCGGGAGCAAGCCTCAGCGCCTCCTTCGCCGCGTCGAGCGTGCGCGTGAGGAGCGGCTCCACGTCGCCTCCGCTGCTGAGGCTCGCCTGGGCCAGGCGCCGGTGGAGCCGGGCCTCCAGCACCCAGGTGTCCGCTTCATCCGGAGCCGCCGTGCGCGCGCGTGACACGGCCTCCATGCCGCGCGTGTACGCGGGCTGAACGTCGCCCTTGCCGGACAGCTCCAGGATGAGGGCCTCCTGCTCCAGCTCCGCCCTCGCGCGGTGCACGGCGGACACACTGCGGCCAATGTCCGCCGCCGCGTCGTAGGCCCGCCGCCCGGCCTCCAGATCGTCCCGGGCCGCGTCGCGCTCACTCGCCAGGGCATGGCGCACGGCGCGAGCGAGCAGCACGTCGCCCCGGAGCCGCGGCGCTTCGTGGAACCAGGGCAGCCGCGTGCCCAGCGCGTCCAGCGACTTCAGCGCGTCCTCGAAGCGCTCCTGATGGAAGGCGCGGAGGGCCTCCGCGTATTCGAGGGCGGGCACCTCCGCGCCCCGGCCCTGCTCCAGGAAGGCCAGCGCCGGGTCTCGGGAGTGCGCCCAGGCTTCGTGCCGCTTCGCCTCGCGGCTGGCCGCGTCCGGGATGCGGTCCGCCTCCAACCGCTCACGCTGGTAGCGGTGCCCCAGCACCAGCGCGAGCGCATACGCCACGCGAGGCTCGCGGAAGCCCTTCGCCCAGGCGGCCTCCAGGTGCGTGAGCGCGGCCTCCTCGTCCCCCAGCGCGAGGAACCCGCGCCCCAGCGCGTAGTGCCCCGGGCCTTCCGCGACGGGACCGGCGTCTCGCATGGAGGCTTCGATGTCGCGCATGCGGGCGCGCATCGCCTCGCGGTCCGGCCGCGTGTCGTGCAGGGGCGCCTGGCCGGAGTAGCGGGCCTGGGCCTCGATGCGTTCGACGCCTTCGGTGAAGCGCCGGGTCAAAGCCTCGCGGCGAGCCACCTCCCGCCGGGCCATCACGCCCTGGCCCACGGCGCCCGCCATGGCGAGCCCGGTGATGCTCGCGACGACGACGGCGACCCGGTGACGGGCCATCCATTTGCGCACGCGGTACGCAGGACCCGTGCGCGCGAGGACCCGGTCCCCTTCGAGGAACCGCGTGAGGTCGTCCGCCAGGGCCCGCGCGGAGCCGTAGCGCCGTGCGCGGTCCTTCTCCAGGCACTTGAGGACGATGGCCTCCAGGTCCGCCGGGATCCCCGCGTCCAGCTCACGAGGACGGCGAGGCTCCTGGGTGGCGATGCGTCCGAGCACCTCCAATCCATTGGCACCCGTGACAGGCGGTTGGCCGGTGAGCAGGTGGTACAGCGTGGCGCCCAGGCTGTAGATGTCCGCGCGCCGGTCCAGCCGGGTGACCTCGCCCCGGGCCTGTTCAGGGGCCATGTACTGGGGCGTGCCCAATACGGTGCCAGTGGCGGTGGCGGCGTCGTCGCTGGACCAGTCTCGCGCCAGGCCGAAGTCCATGACGTAGGGGCGCAGGACGCCGTCCTCGCCGCGCTCCACGAGGATGTTGGAGGGCTTGAGGTCGCGGTGCACGAGCCCGGCCAGATGGGCCGCGTGCACGCCCAGCGTGGCGTCGCGAAGCACGAGCGCCTTCTTCTCCACGGACAGCGTGCCGGCGAGCGTGTGCAGCGGCGCCCCCGCGATGTACTGCATGGCGATGTACGCGCGGCCCTGGACCTCACCGACCTCGTACACGCGGCAGACGCGCTCGTGGTCCACGCGGGCCTGGGCGCGGGCCTCGGAGATGAAGCGGCGGGACAGCTCCGGGTCCTCGTCGCGAACGAACTTCAGCGCCACGTCGCGGTGCAGCCGCAGGTCCCGGGCCAGGAAGACGCGCCCCATGCCGCCCTGGCCCAGGAACCTCACGGGCCGGTAGAGCGTCCAGTGCGGCACCGGGAACACGGGACCGTCCGTCACGGAGGCAGGGGCCGCGCCCGGAGGCAGCGTGTCGTCAGCGGTACCCGGTGGGGCGTTCTTCTCCACCTCCAGGCTCCGGCGCAGCGACACGAGCGAATCCTCCGCGAGCCGCCCCTGCTCCACGAGCAGCTGCAACGGGGACACGCCACGCCGCGCCGCCTCCTCGCGAAGGGCGTCCACGTCCTCGCGGGAGAGCAGTCCCTCGGCCAGGGCCATGCGCAGCTCCGCTTCGTTTGCCTCGAGCACGCCGGAAGCGTACCGGAGCCCCCATCCCTCACGCACGGCGGCGCGGCGCGGCTTGCGGTGTCCTGCCGCCCGTTCCCAAGATGCGCGGCATGAGCTCCATGTGGGTCCTGGAAACGCCGCAGCCGCCGCCGGACGCGCGCATCGCCTATGGCGAAGCCCCGCAGCAGTTCACCGAGCTGCGCAAACCCAAGGGCAAGGGCCCGCACCCCGTGGTCCTCTTCGTCCACGGCGGCTTCTGGCGCGCCGAGTACGGCCTGGAGCACGCGGGCCACCTGTGCGCGGACCTGACGAAGCGCGGCTTCGCGACGTGGAGCCTGGAGTACCGGCGCGTGGGCCAGGACGGCGGCGGCTTCCCCGGCACCCTGGAGGACGTGGCCTCCGCGGCGGACCACCTGATGAGCGCGGCTCCGTCGCTGGGGCTGGACCTCTCCAACGTGGTGGCCATGGGCCACTCCGCGGGCGGACACCTGGCCATGTGGCTGGCCGCGAGGCACCGCCTCCCGCCGAAGCATCCGCTGTACCGCGATGCCCCGCTGAAGCTGAAGGGCGTGGTGTCCCTGGCCGGCGTGCTGGACCTCGCGCAGGGCGCGGCGCTGGACCTGGGGAAGGGCATCGTGAAGACCTTCATGGGCGGCACCCCGGAGCAGGTCCCGGAGCGCTACGCCGTGGCGTCTCCCGCCGCGCTCCAGCCGCTGAAGCTGCCGCAGGTCCTCATCCACGGCACCGAGGACGACACCGTCCCCCTCAAGGTCAGCGAGGGCTTCCACGCCCGGGGCGTCCAATTGAAAGACCCGGTGCACCTGGTCCCCCTGAAGGGCGCGGGCCACTTCGAGCTCATCGACCCGCGCTCCAAGGAGTGGCCTCGCGTCGTCCAGGCCGTGAAGAACCTGCGCTGAGCATCCAGGCAGCCGGGCCCCCTGTCCCCCGCTCGGATGGGGAACCGGGGGGAGCACCTTGCGCCCGTCCGCGCCGCCGGATGCGCACCCTGTCCTTCGGTCCGGGAGGACGGGAGGAGCACACCGCATGGCGACAATGGACGTGATGCGTGGGCCGGGCATGGACCGGCTGTCGCGCGGCGCGAAGGAAGCCGCGAACCACCCTTGGGCGAAGAAGCTCGGCCGCATGGGCTACGCGGCCAAGGGCTGCGTCTACGCCATCATCGGCGTGCTCGCGCTGAAGCTCGCGGCGGGCGAGGGCGGACGCGCCACCGACAGTCACGGCGCGGTGGCCACCGTGGCGCAGGGGCCCTTCGGCATCGTGCTCCTGTCGCTGCTGGCGGTGGGCCTGGCCGGCTACGTCGTCTGGCGCTTCGCGCAGGCGTTCGCGGACACGGAGGACAAGGGGTCGGACGCGAAGGGCATCGCCACGCGCGCCATGTACTTCGTGAGCGGCGTCATCCACGGCTCGCTGGCGCTGTTCGCCGTGAAGACCGTGGTGGGCGCGTCACAGGGGAAGGGCAAGGGCACCCAGGGCTGGACGGCGACGCTGATGGAGCAGCCCTTCGGCCGCGTCCTGGTGGTGCTGGTGGGGCTGGGCATCATCGGCTTCGCGCTGAAGCAGTTCCATACGGCATGGAAGGCGAAGTTCCGGGAGAAGCTCGCGCTCACGGGCCTGGCGGCGTCGCATCAGCACCGCGTGGAGCGGGTGTGCCAGTTCGGCATCGCCGCGAGAGGCGTGGTGTTCACCGTCATCGGCGGCTTCCTGGTGCTCGCGGGCGTGGACGCGAACCCGGGTGAGGCCAAGGGCCTGGGAGAGGCCCTGGCCGTCGTCGCCCGCCAACCCGCGGGCGACGTGCTCCTGGGGGTGGTGGCGGCGGGCCTGGTGGCCTACGCCGCCTACCTGTTCCTCCAGGCGCGCTACCGCCAGCTCTAGAAGAGGTTCCAGAGGTACTGGTTCGTCACCTCGTGGTGGAACTGGATCTCCGCGTCCTTCACGCGGGTTCCCAGCTGCTTGGGGCAGCGGTCCGCGGAGGCCACCTTCAGCTCCGCGTACTTGCCCTGCACCTGCTCACCCAGCGCCTGCGCGATGAACTGGCTGCCCTTGAAGAAGCGCACCGCGTCGTAGATGTTGTCCGGCAGGAAGCGCGTGCGGCTGCGCTTGGTCTCCGCGTCCTCCTGCGGCTGCGGCCCCTCCAGGCCCGTCTTCAAGAGCGTGAAGAGCACCATGTACGGGTTCGCGTCCGGCGCCACCGAGCGGCACTCGACGCGCGCGCTGCGCTCGTTGCCGAACGGGATGCGCACCATGGCGCCGCGGTTGTTCGCGGAGGCCTTGATCTGGTTGGGCGCCTCGTAGTGCGGATCCAACCGGCGGTACGAGTTCACGCTGGAGTTGAGCACCAGGCAGATGTCGTTCGCGTTGTTCAGGATCCGGTCGATGAACTCCCAGCCCATGGCCGACAGGCCGTCCTGACCGCTCTTGTCGTAGAACAGGTTCTTGTTGTTCTTCGACAGCGACATGTTGATGTGCATGCCGTTGCCGTTCACGCCCGTGACGGGCTTGGGCAGGAAGCTGGCCGTCAGCCCCTGCTGCGCGGCGACCTGACGGCAGAGCAGCTTGTAGAGCTGGATCTGGTCGGCGGCGACGAGCGCCTCGCTGTAGGAGAAGTTCATCTCGAACTGGGAGGGCGCCACCTCCGGGTGGTCCTTCTCGTTCTCGAAGCCCATGGCGCGCTGCGCTTCGGCGGCCTTGTCGATGAAGGCGCGCAGCCCGTCGCCCGGCAGCGCGTGGTAGTAGCCGCCGATGGAGATGAACTCGAACTTGCCCTCTTCGTGGTAGTGGCGCTCGGCGTCACGGTTCTTGAAGAGGAAGCCTTCGATTTCCGGCGCCGCGTGGAACACGGTGCCGTCCTTCTGGAACAGCTGCTCGGTGGCGCGCTTGAGCTGGCCGCGCATGTCCGAGTGGTACGGCGTGCCGTCGCGCTCCAGCACCTCGCAGAACGCCAGCACCTTGCCGGGACCGAAGATGTCGGACGGCAGCCAGTAGAACGCGCTCCAGTCCACGTCCAGCCGCAGGTCGCTCTCCGCCTGCGCGGAGAAGCCGCGGATGGAGGAGCCGTCGAAGGTGAGGTTGTCCGCGCTCTTGAGGAGGAACTTCTTGTCGTAGTCCAGCATGTGCAGCCGACCTTCCAGGTCGGTGAAGCACACGGTGACGGCCTTGATGCGCTTCTCGTCGGTCAGGTACTTGATCCGCTCCTCGCGAACCTTGTCCGGCGACTCGCGCTTGAGGCGCTGGCGCTTCACCTTGAGGTTGAGTTCCTCCAGCTCGTCGTAGGGAATCTCCAGGAAGTCCCGCAGCGGCTTCTGCTCCATGGTCCTGCCTCCAGGCGTGTCCCCGGTTCCGGAGTACCGGCGGGAACATCAAAAGCACGGGCGCAGGTATTTACATTCCGCGACCCGAAATCAAGCCTAATTCAGGCGGACTGAAGGCTAAAGGGCGTGTTGGGTCGCGCACGGACGCTCGAACGTCAAGGGACGGGGTGTCTGTCGCCCCGGCCAGTGGACACTGCGCGCCGCGCTGCGTTGGCCGCGTGTCCACATTCGGACGCGCGCTACGGCAGGGGGACGAGCCCCTGCTCGGGCAGGGTGGTCCCGGCGGGCCACAGCACGTACGCGGCGCCCCGGGAGTGCTGCCAGGCGCGCCACAGCTCGGCGCGGGGGTAGGTGGTGTGGGTGGTTTCGTTGGAGGCGAAAGCAGGGTCGTTGACCACGACGTCGCCGGTGTCGGTGAAGCCCTTCACGACGATGAGGTGGCCGTCGGTGCGGCGGGAGGCGCCGCCGGGGAGCTCGCCGGGTTCGTAGGCGATGCTGATGCTGACGGGGATGCCGGCGGCGACGAGGCGCTCCACGGGGGCGAATGAGTCGAAGCGGGCCACGAGCCCGTGCAGGGCGCCATTGGACATGCTGGCGGCGTAGGCGGTGTTGAAGGCCCAGTTGCCGGTGCCCTTGTAGACCCAGTCATAGGTGTGGGCGGCGGCGGTGGGCACGGGGTGCTCCAGGTCCGCGCGGCCCAGCTTCCGGCTCCAGTAGCCGAGCAGCATGGTGGTGGACGTGGGGGAGCACCAGACCTCGCCGCCGTCGGGGTAGATCATCTGCGAGTAGCCCGGCACGTCGAGCACGACGCCCCACCCGGTGCGGTCCGACGTGGCGTCCTGGGGCTTGAGGCGCGTGTCGGTGACGGCGGCGGCGAGCGCCCGGACGCGGGGGCTCACGTCCGGGCGTTCAGAGAAGAGGTGGGCGGTGACGCGCAGGGCGTCCGCGCGGCGCTTGAGGTTGAGGGTGTCGGTGAGGACGTTGCCATCGGCGTCGCCCTGGTTGTCCACGCTGTGGCGCGCGACGGTGGTGGTGTCGAAGGCCCAGACGCCCAGCTCGTAGTCCTTGGTCCAGGTGCCTTCGATGCGGGCGGAGACGGTGAGCTTCACCCAGGTGCCGGGAGGCGTCTGGGCGTCGAAGGAGGGCACCACGCTGTCGAAGCCGCCGGGGACGGGCTGGACTTCGGAGGTGGCGGTGCCGACGCGGAAGGTGCCGCCATTGTAGAAGCTGCCGCCGTCGAGCCAGCCGCCCGCGGGGAACGGGTCGGTGCCCTCTTTCGCGGTGGAGGGATCCAGCTCCAGCGCGCCGTCGGCGGTGACGCGCGTGCCGTCGCGGGAGAAGCGCGCGAGGTCACCCGACACGGACGTCTTCTGCCACAGGCGCGCGGGCGAGCCCGCTTCCGGCGACGTGTCCGGAGGTGCCGATGGCGGCGAGGAGGCGCAGGCCCAGATGCAGGTGGCCAGCAGGACGGCGGAGAGGACGCGAGCGCGGGCGTTCACGAGGCTGAGTTTCGCAAACGCCCACGCGGGGGCTCAAGTCGGATTCCTTGAAAGTCCAGCCGGGCGGACAGATGCCGGTCCAGGCGCTGGAATGTCAGACGCGGTTGCTAGAGCGCTGTGCGCGACCCGGTGGGTCGACGCGATGAGCCACGCCTCTCTCTATACGGTTGAGTTCTACGAGGAAGCGAATGGCTCCTCGCCCGTCTTCAAATGGATGACCGAGGAACTTTCTCCAGCGCAGCGGCGCGCTGTGACCGCGGCGTTAGAGGAGCTTGTCGCGCCAATGGGCCCCGACATCGTGGGCACTGAGTTCGGCAAGAACCTGGGAGGCGGCGTCATCGAGCTGCGCTTGCGACAAGACGCGGCGCAACTCCTGAAGCGCGTTGGCAAACCGCCCAGGGAACCTCATCCGGAGGACATGGGCGAGGAGATCCTCCTTCGCATCTTCTTCCATCCGCATGGGCGCAAACGGGCGTTGGTGCTCCACGGCTACGACAAGGGGCGCAACACGTCCAAGCGATACCAGCAGCAGCAGATTGCTATCGCGGAGGCTCGACTCGTCCGGTTCAAACATCGCGAGAAGCAGCGGAACAGGGGGGCAGGGAAGCCCAAGGACGGGAAGTAGCGGTTGCTGATTATGGGTTATAGGAATATCGTTCTGGTGGGAGGACTCGTGCGCACCCTCAAGGACCTGACTGCTTTCGTGGAGAAGGAAGCCACGGCCGAGGGACCTGCCGCTCAAGCGGAGCTTCAGGCCCAGCGCGACCGTTTCCGCATCGCCCGGGAGCTGGCCATGCTGCGGAAGGCGCAGGGCCTGACGCAGGCGCAGCTCTCCGCGAGAGCGGGCGTGCCCCAGAGTGAGATCAGCAAGATTGAGTCGGGAAAGGCGAACGCCACCGGACTGACGCTCTTCCGGATGGCCCATGCCATGGGCCACGTTTTCCGGTTGGAGCCCGTGGGCAGCGCCGTGGCTCCCACTCGGCCCCGCCGCACTGTCGCCTCGAAGAAGGGCCGCACCGTGCGGAAGGGGGCGCCCCGGTCACGCGAGCTCGAGCCCGCGTGACTGGCGGTGCTGGCTCAAGGGGGCGCGCCGCACGTCTCTTCGCCGCCCTGGAGCACGTGGCTTTCCAGCTCGCGGACCTCTCCGGACGCGGGCACGTGGAAGACGTGCTGCGTGATGGGAATGTCCCCGTCGCATTGGATGCCCCGGAAGCCGATGACGTCGAAGCTACCGTCCGCGTTCGCCTTCACACCCCCCTGGTCCACGTCGTAGCAGAGGAAGTCGTAACCCATCGCGTAGACCATGAGGACGGCCTCCTGCTCCGTGTCGATGGTCCCCAGCACCTCCCGGACGGAGGCCGGCGTGGAATGGGTCCGCACCTGGTCCCCCTGTGTCGTGAGCAGGAAGTGGTAGGCGCAGGTGTCCGCGTAACAGGTGGAGTGAAAGCCCTCGGAAGGCCGTGCCGCCTCCACGGCCGCCTGACACGCGGGGATGTCGGTGGCTGTCGCGCAGGCCTGCCCCCAGGAGGCGATGCTGCCGGAGGCCGGACCCTCCGAAAGAGGCTGCTCGCGCGTGCCGCGGACCTGGACCGCATCCAGCCCCGCCGAGGGACGAAGGTCATCGAAGAGCGGCTGGCGGCTCCACCAATACGAGCAGTCCACCTGCTTGTATCCGTCCGTGTCCGCCGAGGAATCACAGCCGGCCAGCAGCAGCGTCATGCCCACCAGGGCTCGTGAGACGAGGCGGCTCATGCCCAGAGGTCCTGCTCCAGCGTGTCCAGCAGCGCCAGGGCTGCCTCCGGCGTGGGCATGCCCGCCAGCGTGATGATGCTCGCGTCGAGCGGCACCGCGACGTCCTCGCGCAAGGCCGCCACCGCGCGCTTCTGGGCCTCACGCAGTGCCTCACGCTCCCCCGCGGACAGCCGCGGCCGAGCCCACTGGTCGATGTCCCAGGACAGCGCCGCGTGCCGCGTCTCGTCCTCCGCGATGCGGACCATGGCCTCGCGCACCTCCAGGTCGCGCGCGTGCAGCGCCTGATGGTGCGCGAGCAGCGCGCCGTACGTCTCCCGCACGCAGCCCTCCACCGCGTTCTCCAGCGCCACGTCCATCAGGGAGCGCGGCGGCAGCTCCTCCACCACCGGACGCTGGGGCGTGCCTCCGAAGCGGTGCGCGAGCCGCTCCGTCACCCGGGCGTGCTGGACCTCCTCCATGGCGCTCCTTCGAGCCGCGTCCTGGAGGCCCACGTCCGCGCCGTGCAGTGCCAGTTCATCCCGCAGCCGCAGGAACGCGTGCACGGACGCCGCCTCCAGGTGCGCCGCGTTCGCGAAGTAGCGGCCCAGCGCCTCCGGGCTCTCGCAGGCCTCCGCGACCTGGAGCCCCACCGGCCGCCGGCCGATGTTGCAGTTGGGGTCTCCCTTCTCCAGGACCCGCTTCTCCTGCTCCTGGAGTTCGCCGGACGCGGAGACCCGCACCACGTGCTGCGTCAGCTCCGTGCCCGGCCCGCAGGCGTAGCCCTTCGTCCCGATGACGTTGAAGCTGCCATCCGCGTTCTTCTTCACCGCGCCGCCCCTCAGCTCGTGGCAGCTCACGGCGTAGCCGGCCGCGAAGGTTTTGAGCACCGCCTCCTGCTCCGTGTCGATGGTGCCCAGCACCTGCTGGAGCTCCTCCAGCGTCGAGTGCGTCTTCACTTCGTCACCCCGGGTCGTCACCAGGAAGGACTCGCTGCAGAAGTCCACGCAGACGTTGTGGAAGCCGGAGGTGACGTTCGCTTTCTCCAGCGCGGTCGTGCACGCGGGGACGTCCGTGGCCGTCGCGCAGGGGTCGCCGGAGGAGCTCACGTTGACGTAGGTGGCGGGCGCCTGGCCTCCGTTGGAGTTGAGGTAGCGCAGCTGCACGAAGTCCTGCTCCGGCGTCAGCGTCAGGTCACTCACGGACAAGCCATGCGCCGAGCACGCGACCTCCGAGTAGTCCTTCAGGTCCACGCTGCCCTCCGTGCCGTCACAGCCCGCCAGCACCAGGGGCGTGGCGAGCGAGGCGTGCAGGGCCCGCGAGAAGAGACGGCGCAGTCGATGGATGTTCAAGGGAGGCTCCTGGGATGGAAGTGTGTCCAGGGCCCTGAGCAATGCGGATGCCAGGGCGTCTTCTCAGTGAAGTCCCCCCTTCCGCGTGGCTCGGAAGGCCGGGATGGACTCGGAAAGTTGAGGGGGACAGGACCTGGACGCCGCGCTCTCGTGGGGCGGCCTTGCGCTGGAGCCTACCGGCCGGTGGGGCAGACCGAGTCGCCCTCCTCCAGGGTGCGCGTCTCCAGCTTCTGGACCGTACCGGCCGCGGTCACCTTCAGCACGTACTGCGTCAGATTCGTGCCCGGTCCGCAAGCGTAGCCATTCGTCCCGATGACATTGAAGCTCCCATCCGCGTTCTTCTTCACCGCTCCTTGCTCCTTGGTCCCGCAGACGAAGGAGTAGCTGGATGCGAAGGCCTGGAGCACCGCCTCCTGCTCCGTGTCGATGGTGCCCAGCAGCTGCTGGAGCTCTGCCTGCGACGAATACGTCTTCACCTCGTCACCCCGGGTCGTCACCAGGAAGTGCTGGCGGCATTCGCCCGTGCAGTCGTAGTGGAAGCCGGAGGTGACGGTCGCGTCCTTCAGTGCGGTCTCACACGCGGGGACGTCGGTGGCCGTCGCGCAGGGCTGGCCAGAGGAGCTCATGCTGACAGCAGGGGAGCGCGTCTGGTCTCCAATGGTGTCGGGGTCGAAGGAGCGCAGTTGCACGAAGTCCGGTGCCGGCGTCAGCGTCAGGTCGCTGACGGAGATGTTCTGGTCCGTGCACGCGATCTCCGAGTAGCCCTTCAGGTCCACGCTGCCTTCCGGTCCGCCACAGCCCGCCAGCACCAGGGGCAGGGCGAGCGAGGCCCGCGAGAAGAGACGACGCAGTCGATGGAGGTTCACGGACAACTCCCAGGCAAGGTGTGTGTCCGGGCGGCAAAGCAATGCGGATGCCAGGGCCGCTTCCCTGTGAAGCCCTCCTGCCACGCTGCTCGGAAAGCTGAGAGGGACTTGGAAAGCTGAGGGGGCGAGGCCTAGGCGCCGCGCTTCCGGGCCGGGCCGCGACGAGTGCGCGGCCGTTCGATGAGCACGGCCAGCCCGTCCAGGATGCGCTCCAGGCCAAAGGCATACGCATGGTCGGGGTCGTACGCGGCGCCGTGGGCCTTGCCCGCGGCGGAGCCCACCCGGGACGCGATGGGGTAGCGCTCAGGGTCGGACATGCGCGCGAGCAGGGACGCGTTCGCCTCCCACCAGGCTCCATCACTCATCTGGGACTCGAGCCGCGCGGCTCGCTGGTCCAGGGCCGCCCGGGCGGAGGACTCCACGAAGCCCAGCACGAACGTCAACGCCGCGTCCTGCGCCACGTCGTCCAGGCCCACGCCTTCGAGCGCCTGGAGCTCGTACTCGTATTTGGCCATCTGACCCGGACCCAGCGGTGGGCGCGTGGTGGACACGTCGGCGAGCCAGGGGTGCCGGGTGAACAGGGCACGGTTGTCGTGGGCCACGGCCTCCAATCGCGAGCGCCAGTCCCGGGCCTTCGGCTTGCGCCGGGCCATGCCCGCATAGAGGGTGTCGAGCATCACGTCGATGAGCTCCGCCCTCCCGGGCACATAGGTGTAGAGCGCCATGGGCGCGATGCCGAGCTTCCCCGCGAGCGCCCGCATCGTCACCGCGTCCAGCCCCTCCGCGTCCGCCAGCGCCACCGCCGCTTCGACGACGGCGGTGACGGTGAGCCCCTGCTTCGGACCCCGCTTGCCCTGGGCGGGGAGGGAGTCCCGCCACAGCAGCTCCAGCGTCCGGGTGGGGTCTCCCATGCTGCTGCGATGCGATGCCATGCGCCGGATTCTTCCAATGCCGCGCCCTTGACGTGCAACTGCGTACGTCGTACGTAGATTCAGGCTTTGGAAACCGTGAGGAGGACCGTTCATGCGCGTCACCGCTTCCGCCGTGTCCCTGAATGTCGATGACGTGGAGGCCTCCGCCTCCTTCCTGAAGCGCCACTTCGGCTTCACGGAGGCGATGGCCGCGGATGGCTTCGTGTCCCTGTCCCGGCCCGACGTGGGCTTCAACGTCATCTACCTGCGCACGGGCCTGAAGACGCTCAAGCCGGAGTCCCTGAAGACGCGCAGGGCGGACGGGCTCATCGTCGCGTTCGTCGTGGACGACATCGACGCGGAGTACGCACGCATCCAGGCGGAGGGCGTGAAGATCCTGACGCCCATCGAGACGGAAGCCTGGGGCGAGCGCTACTTCCAGGTCGCCGACGCGAACGGCGTCATCATCCAGCTCGTCCAGTGGATGCACACTCCGGGACAGGCCGAAGGCGTTGCATGATGCGCGCATGAGCACGGATCCGGTCGCGCCCCGGTTCCGCTGGGCGATGGAGGTGCTGTCCATCGCCCCGGACGCGCGGGTGCTGGAGGTGGGGTGTGGTCACGGCATCGCGCTGGGGCTCGTGGCCGCGCGGCTTGGCGACGGGTGCGTCCTGGGCATCGACCGTTCGGAGAAGATGATCACCCAGGCCCTGCGGCGGAACGCGGACGCGGTGCGCGCGGGACATGTCCTGGCGCGCACCGGGACGCTGGCGGACGTGGACCTGGGGCGCGAGCTGTTCGATGTCGCCTTCGCCATCAACGTCAGCCGGTTCGCGGATGACGATGCGCGCGTGGAGCTTTCGCGGCTGCGGACACACCTGCGTCCCGGTGGCGCGCTCTATCTCTTCCACGAAGCGCCCGTCGCCGCTCACGCGAAGCGCTTCGCCACGGTGGCCGCGCGGAACCTGGAGGCGCGGGGTTTCACCGTGCGGACCGTTCCCGCCACGCCGTCGCGCGCGTGCGTCGTGGGGCATGCGTCCGGGTAGCGGTAGGGCTCCCACCGGGTGGGGAGTCCCATCGCTTTCGACGCGACCCATGAGGCAGCCGAGGCGTTTGCCGGATGTCAGACCGAGTGGATAGCGTGCAGCTCATGCCGGACATCCGCCTGCCTGCCGAAGCGAAGTACAAGAACGAGCTGGACGCCCTCGCCGCGCATGACGACAAGCCCCGCCCACCGGGTTGGGCGCTGTCTCCGCGCGCCGTGGAGACGTACATCCTGGGCAGCCCCAAGCCCGTGGGGGGCGTGGCCATCACGCCCAAGTATGTGGGCGACAAGGGGCTCATCCAGGTGTGCATCGCCACGCTCGCGTCGGACCGCGCGCTGATGCTGGTGGGCGAGCCGGGCACCGCGAAGAGCTGGCTGTCGGAGCACCTCTCCGCGGCCATCAGCGGCACGTCCGCGCTCGTCGTCCAGGGCACGGCGGGGACCAGCGAGGACCACATCAAGTACTCGTGGAACTACGCGCTGCTGCTCGCGCAGGGGCCCACGCCGGAAGCGCTGGTGCCTTCGCCCATCCTGCGTGCCATGCGCACGGGCAAGTTCGCCCGCTTTGAAGAGGTGACGCGCACGTCGCCGGAAATTCAAGACTCGCTCATCTCCATCCTGTCGGAGAAGCAGGTGTCGGTGCCGGAGCTGGGAGAGGTGACGAGCGCGCAGCGCGGCTTCAACCTCATCGCCACCGCGAACACGCGCGACCGCGGCGTCAACGAGATGAGCGCCGCGCTCAAGCGCCGCTTCAACTTCGTCACCGTGCCGGTGGTGGAGGACCTGGAGCAGGAGATTCAAATCGTCACCAAGCGCGAGGCGGAGCTGCGCACGGACTACCAGGTGGGCGTGCCGCCGCCGGAGGAGCTGTCGCGCGTGCTGCTGACGCTCTTCCACGAGCTGCGCAAGGGCGTGACGAAGGACGGCAAGACGAAGGTGCGCACGCCGGGCGCGGTGCTGTCCACTGCGGAGGCCATCAGCGTGCTCTTCAACAGCTCCATCCTCGCGCAGCAGTTCGGCTCCGGGACGGTGACGTCGCAGGAGCTGGCGGCGTCGCTGGTGGGCGCGGTGGTGAAGGAGCAGGAGGACGACGTGAAGGCGCTGCGCGAGTACATGGAGACGGTGGCCAAGAGCCGCACGGGCCCGTGGAAGGAGCTGTACACCGCGAGCAAGAAGCTCTTGAGGGGCTGATGGACCTGGCACTGCTCTCCCGGGTGCAGCACTTCCCGGTCCGTCACCACTCGCCGCGCACCACCGCGGTGCTCTTGAAGTGGCTGGAGCGCGTGAAGCCCTCTGTCGTCCTGGTGGAGGGGCCCTGCGACGCGACGGCGCTGGTGGACGTGCTGTGCGACGCGCAGACCCGGCCGCCCGTGGCCATCCTGGGCTACCGCACGGACGGCACCCCGTCCTCGTCGCTGTGGCCCTTCGCGGCGTACTCGCCGGAGTACCAGGCGCTGAAGTGGGCTCGGGCGAACGGCGCGCGGGCGGAGTTCATCGACATCCCGGTGGGCGTCAGCCTCGCGGTGGACCGCCACGAGCCCGGGATGGGCGTGGAGTCAGAGGCCACGGAAGAGGGCGCGCCCGTCCCCGAGGAGGCGGTGCCGCTCACGGAGGCGTTCGCGCGCTCGCAGGGGTTCCGCTCCTTCGAGGAGTTCTGGGAGGCGTCCTTCGAGGCGCCGGACTGGAGCCCGGAGCAGTTCCGGCCGGTGCTCACCGCCTGGGCGGACGTGGTCAACGCGGGGCCCCGGCTGGCCTATCACCGTCAGCGCGACGCCTTCATGGCGCGCAAGGTGCTGGAGGTGGTGGCGGGCGGCGTGGCGCCGGAGAAGGTGGCGGTGGTGGCGGGCGCGGCGCACACCGCGGCGTTCCTCGCGGGGGACGTGGATCCGAAGGAGGAGGCGAAGCTGCCCGAAGCCGGACCGTGCGCGGTGACGGTGATTCCGTACAGCTTCCCGCGCCTGGCGGAGCAGCTGGGGTACGGCGCGGGCAACCGGGCGCCGCACTTCTACCAGAAGGCCCATGAAGCGAACTGCGACTTCCGGCGGGCCACGCTGGAGGTGCTGCTGGACTTCGCGGCGCACCTGCGGATGCGCGGCTTCTCCGCGTCGCTGTCGGACGTGCTGGAGGCGTACCGGCTGGCGGTGACGCTGTCGGACCTGCGCGAGAAGAGCGCCCCGGGCCTGGATGAGCTGCGCGAGGCCACCGTGGCCACGCTGTGCCGCGGAGACGCGACGCACGTGGACAGCTTCCTGTGGAAGAGCGTCATCGGCCACGAAGTGGGGCAGGTGGCGAGCCGCATCGGGCAGAACTCGCTCCAGGCGGAGTTCTGGCGCGAGGTGGGCGAGCGGCGGCTGCCGCGCACGGACAGCCCGGAGACGTTCAGCTTGCGGCTCAACAACCCGGTGGAGGTGGGCTCCTCCGTGTTCCTCCACCGGCTGCGCGTGGCGGGCATCCCGTACGCGTCGCTGTCCGGGACGGGGTCGTCGCGCAAGCAGGCCGCGGAAGGTGAGGCTGGCGGCTACGCGGCGCTCACCCGCGTGCGCGAGGCCTGGCAGGCGCAGTGGACGCCGTCCACGGACGTGGCGCTGGTGGAGAAGATTGTCCTGGGCGACTCGCTGGAGGGCGTGACGACGCGCGTGCTCCAGGAGCGGCTGACGCAGGCGAAGACGACGGCGGAGGCGGCGGACGTGCTCCTGGAGTCCGTCATCACCGGCTGCTCCCAGACGGTGGCGCAGGCGCTCAAGGCCTGTGACGCGCACGCGGCCACGGACGCGGACCTGCCATCGCTGGCGAGCGCCGCTCGGGCGCTGTCGGGGTTGATGGCCTATGGCACCTCGCGCGCGCACTCGGACGTAGGCGACGAGGCGGTGGCGGCCCTGGGGGAGAAGACCTTCGGCCGGGCGCTCCTGCGCGTGCGCGAGGCCAGCGCCTGCGCTCCGGAAGGAGTGCTCCCGGTGCTGGACGCGCTGCGCACGCTGCATGAAGTGGCGCTGTCCCAGCCGCGCGCGGACAAGGAGGGCTGGCTCGCGGAGGCTCGCGGGTTGATGGAGAGCCACGCGGTTCACCCGGCCACGTCGGGCCTGGCCACGGGTCTGTTGTACCTGGCTCGTGAGCTGCCGGAGGCGGAGGTGGCGCTGGAGGTGGGCCGGCGGCTGTCGGCGGCGGTGGAGCCTTCGGACGCGGCGGCGTACCTGGAGGGCTTCCTCCAGGTGAACGCGCTGGTGCTGGTGAAGAGCCGCGACGTGGTGAAGGCGTTGGATGACTTCCTCACCAGCGTGGAGCCGGAGCGCTTCCGGCAGACGCTGCCGGTGCTGCGCCGGGCGCTGGGCGCGCTGGGGGCCACCGAGCGCCGCTACCTGATGGAGAACGTGATGGGCGTGCGCCAGCTGAAGGACAAGGGCCGCGCGGTGAAGGCGGTGCTGGAGGAGAAGGACAAGGCGACGCTGAAGGACCTGAGCGCGGACCTGGGCAAGGCGCTCGACGACCTGGATGACCTGCTATGAGCGTGGACCCGAAGGACCTGGACCCGAAGGACCGCGACGCGCTCTTGCGCTGGCGGCTGGCGCTGGGCCCGGAGGCGGAGAAGACGGGCTCTTGCCCTTCCCTGGGCGCGTTGGGCGCCAGCGCGGACACGGTGGACCTCAAGGGCGACGACCTGGAGGGCCTGGATGACGCGCTCTCCTTCGTCTACGGCGAGCGCTCCGCGGGGCGCGGCGGCTCCAAGCCGTACCTGCCCAAGTGGCTGGGCGCGCTGCGCGACTTCTTCCAGGACGACGTCATCGCGCTGGTGCAGAAGGACGCCATCGAGCGCAAGGGGCTCACCCAGCTGCTCTTCGAGCCGGAGACGCTGCCCTTCCTGGACAAGAACCTGGAGCTGGTGACGACGCTGGTGAGCGCCCGGGGGCTCATCCCGGAGCAGGCCAAGGACACCGCGCGCGCCATCATCCGTGAGGTGGTGGAGGACCTGCGCAAGAAGCTGGAGTCCCCGCTGCGCACGGCGGTGCTGGGGGCGCTCCGGCGCGACAGGACGAGCCCCATCCCCATCGCGCGCAACATCGACTGGCGGCGCACCATCCGCTCCAACCTGAAGGGCTGGGACGCGGAGCGAAAGCGGCTCATCCCGGAGCGCTTCTACTTCTGGCCCAACCAGCGCCGTCACCACGAGTGGGACGTGACGCTGGTGGTGGACCAGTCCGGCTCCATGGCGGAGAGCGTGGTGTACAGCTCCGTGATGGCGGCCATCTTCGCGTCGCTGGACGTGCTGCGCACCAGCCTGGTGCTGTTCGACACGGAGATCGTCGACATGACGCCCGTGCTGGCGGACCCGGTGGAGGTGCTCTTCTCCGCGCAGCTGGGCGGCGGCACGGACATCAACCGGGCGGTGGCGTACGCGCAGGAGCACTACGTGCGCCGGCCGGAGAAGACGCTCTTCATCCTCATCACCGACCTGTACGAGGGCGGCAACGCCGAGGAGCTGGTGGCCCGCTTGAGGCAGCTGGTGGACTCACGCTCCAAGGTGCTGTGCCTGCTGGCGCTGTCGGACAGCGGGCGGCCTTCGTATGACCACGCGATGGCGGAGCAGCTCACCGCGCTGGGGATTCCGTGCTTCGGGTGTACGCCCCGCAAGCTGGTGGACGTGGTGGAGCGGGTGATGCGCAACCAGGACCTGGCGCCGCTGCTCGCGTCCAACGACAAGAAGGGGGAGCGTCATGGCTGAGGTACGGCCCGTCATCGGGATGGGCGGAATGACGGAGATCATCAGCGACAAGGCGGAGCTGGCCAAGGGCGCGGAGCTGTTCGACGGCAAGCAGCTCAGCAACCTGTCGCGCTACGAGAACCGGCTCTTCGCGGAGGCGGCGGGCTCCGGGGCGACGCCGTACAAGGTGTCGCTGGTGTTCGGCGAGGCGCGCTCGGACGTGAAGGGGCGGTGCTCGTGCATGGCGGCGCGCTCGCGCCCCTTCTGCAAGCACGCGGCGGCGCTGCTGGTGGCGTGGGCCCGGGCCCCGCAGGCCTTCGTGACGGCGGAGTCGGCCCCGGCCGCGCCCGCGGGCTCCGGCGGCGCGAAGAAGAGCGTGAAGAAGGGCAAGGCCGAAACGGGCGACCTGATGAAGGCGGGCGTGGCGCAGGTGTCCACGCTGGTGCGCGAGCTGGGCCTGTCCGGAGTGGCGTCGCTGGGCGCGGAGCGGCCGGAGCAGGTGCGCGCGCTGGGCGAGGCGCTCCGGGCCAATGGCCTGCGGCGGCTGTCCGCGCGGGCGGTGGAGCTGGCGGGCCTGCTGGACGCGGCGGCGGCTCGCACGGGCACCTTCGAGGCGCCGGCGTACACGGACCTGGTGGCGGACATGCTGCTCACCGCGCGCAAGGTGGAGAAGCACCTGGGCGGTGAGGCGCTGGAGCCCCGCCACGTCGAGGAGCTCATTGGCAAGACGTGGACGAAGAAGGACCGCGCGCCCGTCGAGGGGCTCAATCTGGTGGAGTACGCGTTCTCCTCCAAGGTGACGCCGGACCGGTTCATGGTCCGCGAGAGCCGCTTCGTGGACCTGGGGGCGGGCGGGCACTACAGCGAGAAGCAGATCCTCCCCGCGAGCCTCAAGACGGTGGCGCCGAAGAACAGCCACGCGGGCGTCGTGCTCCAGGGGGCGCACGGCGGGCAGTACCCGGGCTTCGCGCCGCACCGGCTGGACCTGGAGTCGTGGAAGGACGCGCCGTCGGTGGACCGGGCGGCGCTGGAGCGGCTGGTGGAGGTGGCGCTGCCGGACGTGGGCGCGGTGATGACGGCCTTCCAGGAGCACCGCAAGGACGTGTTCGCGCCGGACCTGCTGCCGGTGTCCGTGCGGGTGGAGACGCTGCTCGCCAGCGGAGCCCGCTCGCAGTTCGTGGACGGCACGGGGCGCGGCCTCTTCCTGCCCGCGGCCCCGTCGCTGGAGGAGCCGCTGGCGAGCGCCCTGGAGGACGCGAAGCTCCTGGCGGTGCTGGGCGACGTGGGCCTGGAGGCGGCGCTGCCGACGTTGTTCCCCTCGGCCGTCGTGGTGCGGACGCCGGAGGGGTTGGACCTGCGTCCGCTGGCGCGCGCCTCGGACGTGCCCGTGCCGCCCCGGCGGCGCGGCCGGGTCCGGGCCCCCGCGACGCCGAGCGCGCTGCCCCGTAGCGGGTGGGCGGACGCGGCGCGGGCGGCGGGTGCGTCGCGGGCGGCCATCGCGCTGGCGGAGGTGCGCGACGAGCTGGCGGACGCGTTCGCCAGCGGCCTGTCGGCGGTGAGCCCCCGCACGGTGGAGCCGCTGGTGTCCCGGTTGAAGGAGCTGGGGCTGGAGAAGCCGGGCGCGCTGCTGGAGGCGCTGGCGCAGCGGGCGGACCCGGCGGAGCGGCTGGATGACTTCATCAAGGTGTACCAGGTGCTGGGCATCGCGCTGGTGCGGCTGGCGGGCGCGGTGCAGGTGGACATGGCAGGACTGGAGTCCGTGCCCACACACCCCAGCATCCACGTGCACCGCCCGGAAGAGGTGCTGAGCCCGGGCACGGCGATGGTGCGCCGGGCGCTCGGGGAGCTGACGCGCTACGAGGCGGCGGCGCACGCGGCGCGCTACTACGCGGGCCTGGGGCCGGACGCGCTGATGCGGGAGCTCTACCCGGCGTGGAGCGATGGCTCGGCGAGCGCCTTCGTGGCGCGCACGGTGGCGGCGCGCGGAGAGGAGGCGCTGGGGGTCGTGCGGGGCGCGCTGAACGAGCGCCACAGCCGCATGGTGCGCCGCACCGCCATCCGCGTGCTGGGCGCGATGGGCGGGGTGCAGGCGCGGCGGGAGCTGGACGCGTTGACGCGCGCGGGGCACGACATGGGCCTGCGCCTGTTCGCCCGGGAGACGCTGGAGGACGTGCAGGCCCGGGAGACGGGGGAGAAGGCCGTGGCGGAGCTGGCGCGGCGCCGCAAGGACAAGGCGGTGCCGCTGATTCAGGCGGCGCTGTCGGAGACGACGAAGGACGCGCGCGGGGCGGCCGTGGCCATGCTGGCGGACCTGGGCACCGTGGCGATGCCCGTGCTGCGCCAGGTGCTGAACACGGACCCGGCGCGCGAGGTGCGGCGCGAGGCGGCGGAGGCGCTGGCCCGGATGGGGGACGCGGACGTGCTCGACCGTTTCGTCGACATGGTGCAGGGCCGCGGCCACGACGACGTGGAGGCGAAGCACGCCGTGTACGCGCTGGGCATGCTGGGCGACGTGCGTGGCGCGGAGACCCTGCTGCTGGCGTTCGCGGACGGGTGGAAGCCCGGCGTCGTCGCGGAGGCCATGCGCACGCTGGGGCTGGCCCTGCTGCGGCCCGCGCTGGACCTGGCGGAGACGCGTCCGGAGGTGCTGGAGCGGCAGGCGCTGCGCGGCCTCCTCCAGGCCTTCGACCCGCCCATCCTGGCGAAGGAGCTGCTCGCCCGCGTGGTCGGTTCCAGCGTGCACGCGGACCTGCTCACGCGCGCGGAGGCGTACCTCAAGGCCGCGGCCGTGAACCCCGCGGTGGGCAAGGTCGTGGCCGCGCGCCTGATGGAGCTTCCCGCCGTGGCCGGGGACAAGGCCCTGGCCAAGGCGGCGAAGAAGCTCTTGTGACGCCTCAGCTCGCCAGCTTCGAGGTGAGATCGATGCTGGTGGGCGAGGCCGGCACCGGGAAGGGCTTCCCGGCCGCGCCGCTGAAGTCGAGCGTCTTCAGGTTGACCGAGTACACCAGGGGGTTGGCGTAGAAGCGCACGGAGAGGGTGAGCGCGACCAGGTCCTTCACGACGGCCCACTGCGTGTAGTCCAGCTCGTCCTTGCCCAGCCTGCTCACGGAGCGGCTGGTGCCCGCCGGGATGTCCACCGTGTTGAGCAGGTGGAAGGCGAGCGCGGTGGCGTCCGCCGCCGTGATGAGCGGCTGCGAGTACTGCTTGAGGTACGCGGCGCGCACGAAGCGCGCGGGCGGCGTCGAGTCCCCCGGCAGGCCGCGCATGCCGCTGCCGTGGCCGGCGGGTGCGAATGACCCGGAGCCCAGCTCCGTGGGCTTCGCGTCCCAGGGCGTGAGGTTGGCGTACCCGCCCAGGTTCTGCAGCTGCTGGGGGAACGGCGGGTCGTTGGTGCACACGCCCACCGGGTTCTCGTAGACGTTGAGCTGCCCGTTGGTGAACTCCACCACGATGCTGTTGCCCTTGGCGTCGTGGATGGGGAAGTGCAGCGGGAGCAGCTTCGCCAGCAGGTCACCCTCCCAGACCTGCACGTTGCCGCTCGTCAGCGCGGCCTGCACGTCCGCCACGCTCCCGCACGTGCCCAGCGCCCAGCTCACGAAGTCCACCAGCGCCAGGGCCTGCGACGGCTGGCTCACCTTCGGGTAGTTGGAGCCCGGCAGCCACAGCGCGCCCACGGACAGGCCCTGCGTGTTGAGGCCGTCCACGATGACCTTGTCCGTGAGGGCGGTGATGCCGACAAAGCCATACGTCGACGTCCACTTCAGGCCGGGCTTGCCGCTGGGGGCCATGGACTGGAAGGACTCGCCCGCGGCGTGGACCATCAGCTGCGAGTTCAGGTCCAGCCCGAACTCCATGCTGCGGCCATTGACGGCGATGGGCCCGGAGGCGACGCGGGTGTTGTCGCCGGTGATAAGGAAGTCGGTGCACATGGGGCAGTCCTCATGCTGCGTGGAAGCCAATTCCTCCCACGGCGGTGGGCGCGTTCCACGATGACTGGATGCCATTGCACGCCGCGCACCAACACCCGGTGAAAGCAGGAACCCGCCGAATTCCAGGGGATTGCGCGGAGGCCTGTCGCGGTGGGGCCTCCCGCGCGTCCGGATGGGAGGCAGGCGCGTCCCGGTCCGACGCGGAGTCATTGCGTGGCGTCCGGAATCCGGACAGCCTCCGCGGCGCATGACGGATCCCGCGCCTCCTCCCGCGCCCCCACAGCGCCGCGACGACACGATGGGCGAGTTCGACCTGCCGTTCTTCCAGCGGCTGTCGCTCCAACTGCAGGGCATCGTCATCGCGTTCGTGCTGCGCGGCACGGACCTGCTGCTGCTCCTCCTCCGCCCCCGGCTCCTGAAGCCGTACATGGGACTGTGGTGGCAGCGCATCCTGTGGACGCCCTACCGCTGGCGGCGCACCTTCGAGATGACGCGGGCGCTCCAGACCACGGGCCAGTCGTTCCGCGAGCTGATGTACGGCGAGACGCCGCTGGTGACGGCGCTGTGGTTCCTCAAGAAGGCGGGCGTGGGGCGAAACAGCCGGGTGGTGGACCTGGGCGCGGGGCGAGGACGCGTGCTGCTCGCCGCGCGCTGGTGGGGGGCCGGGGCGCATGGCGTGGAGTTGATCGCGGACCACGTGGCGCGCGTGGCGCCGTGGCTTCAGCCCGCGGGCATCACCCTCACCGTGGGTGACATGACCCGTGAGCCCCTGGGAGACGCGACCCACATCTTCTGCAACTGGGTGGCGTTCAGTCCGGAGACGAAGGCCCGGCTCGTCGCGCACCTGCGCACCTGCGCGCCCGGCACGCGCATCATCACCGTCACCCGTCCCATCCAGGCGGAAGGCTTCAGCGGCCACTCCTCCCATTGGATGCTCTTCACCTGGGGCTTCGAGAAGGTCTGGCTCCAGCAATACCTCCCAGGTCCCATCGCATCCCCCTGACACGGGAAGGTCGGATGCGACTCCGAGCCTGTCCGGCATCATTCGTGATTAACTGGGAAATACGGGCGGCGGCGTTCCCGTTGCGAGAGGTGATGGCGATGGACCAGTGGAGGAACAAGGAGCCTGACGTGACTCGCGAGAAGCTTCTTCGGGCGGCCGCGGACCTCATCCTGGCTCAGGGGCTCCAGGCCGTGACGCTCGATGCCATCGCCGGGCGGGCAGGCGTCTCGAAGGGGGACCTCCTGGAGCACTTCCAGACCAAGCCCATCCTGCTCGATGCGCTGTTCGACGACGTGACCCGGCGCTTCGCCGGGGCGGTCGCCGCGGAGATGGCGAAGGACCCGGACGCCAACGGCAGGGGGACCCGCGCGTACCTCCGGGTGACGGTCGCCGCTCCCGCCGATGACGGCGAGGCCCACGTCATGCGCTCGCTCATCGGGCTCATGCTCTTCGACCCGGAGGTCCGGGAACTCTGGAGTTCCATCTGGGACGAGGCGCGGGAGGAGCAGCTCAGCCCCGAGGAGCAGGAGTCGCCGGAGCTCACGCTCTGCCGTCTGGCGATCGACGGGTTGTGGATGTCGGACCTGCTCGAGCACCGCACGGTCTCAAGCCAGACGCGCGCGGCGGTCATCCGCCGAATCGAAGAGCTCACGCGCAAATAGCCTGGGCTGCCCGCGGGGCTCCGTGACGGAGGAGGCGGTGCCGGTGCGTCAGCGCGTCAAGTGCTTCAGGGTGAGGTAGACGAACTCCGCGCCGGGCTGGAGGGACGCCACCGGGACGCGCTCGTTGGGGGCGTGCGCGGTGCGTGCGTCGTCCGGGGTCAGGGCGAAGAGGTCGATGCCGTAGGCGTGGATGCCCGCGCGGCGCAGCGTGGCGGACTCGGTGGTGCCGGTGGACATGCGAGGAATCACCGGCGCCTTCGGCCACACCTTCGCCGCGGCGGCCTTCACCGCGCGGAACATGGCGTTGTCCCCCACGGGGGACATGGGCGAGTCCGGCGGCGACACGTCCATCTCCACCTGGATGTCCTTGTCATTCACCGCGGCGACGATGCGCTCGCGCACGGCTTTCGGGTCCGCGTCCGGCAGCAGGCGGCAGTTCACGGTGGCCTCGGCGGTGGCGGGGATGACGTTGGACTTCGTGCCCGCCTTGAACACCGTGGGCACGCAGGTGGTGCGCAGCACCGCGCCCAGCGCGGGGTCCAACCGGGCCACGGCCGTCACCGCGTCCTCGGGCGGCGCGTCCGGTGAGGCGGCGATGCGGCGCAACGCTTCACCCAGCTCGCCGGGAGCCGCCTGTGCGCGGCCCTGCACGTGGAGCCTGGCGGCGGGCGTCAGGTGCGCGGGGAAGGTGAGGGCGCCCACGCGTGCCACTGCCGCGGCCACCCGCACCAGCGGCCCCGCGTCCACGGGCGGCGCGGAGGAGTGGCCTCCGGGGCCTGCGGCCTTGAGCGTCACGTTGCGGGACACGCGCTCCGCGGCCTGGAGCGCCACGAAGCGCACCTCCTTGCGGTCTGGCGACAGCTCCGTGAGGCCTCCCTCGTTGAGCGCGAACTCCGCCTCCTTCAGCTCTGGGCGGTGCTCCATCATCCAGTCCAGCCCCTGTCCGGAGCCCACCTCTTCATCCGCGCCCAGATACAGCAGGATGTCGCGCGAGCGCGTGCCGCCCTCCTGCTTCAGCCGGCGCAGCGCGAGGATGCTCGCCGCCGCCATGCCCTTGTTGTCCTGCACGCCGCGTCCGTAGAGCAGGCCGTCCTTCTCCGTGAGCGTCCACGGGTCGGTGGCCCACTCGGTCTTCACGGCGGGCACCGTGTCCAGGTGCGCGAGCACGAGCACCGGCCGGCCCTTGCCGCTGCCCTTCAAGCGCACCAGCAGGTTGCCGCGACCGGGCGAGGGCTCGATGAGCTCCGACTCGATGCCGGCCTCGCGCAGCCACTTCGCCGCCACCTGGGCCGCGGCCGTCTCGTTGCCGGGCGGGTTGGAGGTGTCCGCGGCGACGAGCTCCGCGAGCAGCGTCCGCAGCTCATCCTTCGGCGCGGGACGGGATGACGCGGCGTGGCTTGGACCCAGCGCGAACAAGGCGATGACGAGGGGCAGGAGACGCATGGTGGAGAGGCTCGCGCCTTCCGGCCCTGGAAGGCAACGGAAGCGGTGTTTGCAAGGAGTGCCGTGTTAAGGGAAGGGCTCTGGAGGGATTCCGCCATGGCCTCGCCGTTGAGCTTTCGCACCGTGGAACTGCCGCTGCGTCACGCCTGGACCATTGCCCGGGGCACGAGCACGGTGAAGCGCAACGTGTTCGTGGAGGTGCGCTCGGAAGGGCACGTGGGCTACGGAGAGGCCGCGCCCAACGTGCGCTACGGCGAGTCGTGGGAGACGGTGGAGGCGGCGCTCCACAAGTTGGCCCCGGTGCTGGAGGGCCGCGACCTGCGCCACTTCCGCGACGTGTCCGAGGCCGTGGACGCGGCGCTGCCGGACAACCCCGCGGCGAAGGCGGCGGTGGACCTGGCGCTGCATGACTGGGCGGGCAAGGTGATGGGCGTGCCGCTGTACCGGATGCTGGGCGTGGACCCCGCGCGGCAGCCGGTGACGTCCATGTCCATTGGCATCGACGTGCCGGAGACGCTGGCCGTGAAGGTGCGCGAGGCAGCGGACTTCCCGGTGCTGAAGGTGAAGCTGGGCGCGGACCGCGTGCAGGAGGTGTTCGGCACGGTGCGCTCGCTCACGGGGCAGACCATCCGCGTGGACGCGAACGAGGCGTGGAAGCCGGACGAGGCGCTGGCGCACATCCAGTGGTTGTCCACGCAAGGCGTGGAGTTGGTGGAGCAGCCGCTGCCCGCGGCCGACGTGGAGGGCGCGAAGTGGCTGCGCGCGCGCTCGCCGCTGCCGCTGGTGGCGGACGAGTCGCTGACGAAGGCGTCGGACGTGCCGAAGCTGGCGGAGGGCTTCCACGGCATCAACGTGAAGCTCCAGAAGAGCGGTGGCATCCGCGAGGCCTTGCGCATCATCGAGACGGCGCGAGCATGCGGTCTGAAGGTGATGCTGGGCTGCATGGTGGAGACGGGGCTGGGCATCGCGGCGGGCGCGCACCTGGCGCCGCTGGTGGACTGGGTGGACCTGGACGGCAACCTGCTGCTCGCGGAGGACCCGTACCGCGCGCACCCGGTGGTGCAGGGCCGTATCCAGCTGGGAGCGGGCGCGGGCCTGGGCGTGGAGCCCCGGTGACGCCACCGCTCATCCAGGACCCGATGGCGGTGCTCGCCGTGCTGCTCGCGGTGCTGGCGGGGTTGTATGCATTGCAGCGCTACCCGGCGGTGGAGCGGTTCTTCAACGTCGTGCCGCTGCTGGTGTTCGCGTACTTCGTGCCGACGCTGCTGTCGAACACGGGCGTCATCCCCACGCAGTCGGAGCTGTACCGCTTCACGCGCGTGTACCTGCTGCCCGCGAGCCTGGTGTTGCTGGTGCTGTCGGTGGACCTGCCGGCCATCGCGAGGCTGGGACGCAACGCGGTGGGCGTGTTCCTGGCGGGCACGGTGGGCATCATGGTGGGCGGGCCGCTCGCGTATCTGGCGCTGGGGTGGCTGGTGCCGGCGGAGCTGGGGGACCAGGCGTGGAAGGGATTGGCGGCGCTCAGCGGGTCGTGGATTGGCGGCAGCGCGAACTTCGTGGCGATTGGCCAGAGCGTGGGCGCGCTGGACAGCACGTTGAGCATGCTGGTGGTGGTGGACGTGGGCGTGTCCAACGTGTGGACGGCGGTGCTGCTGTCCTTCGCCGGGCGTGAGAAGGCGATGGACGCGAGCCTCGGCGCGGACCGGACCGCGCTGGACCACGTGCGCGAGGAGTCCGCGCGCATCCAGGCGGCGTCCGCCCGGCCCGCGAGCCTGTCTGATTTGTTGTCGATGCTGGCGGTGGCGTTCGGCGTGACGGTGGTGTGCACGGCGCTGGCGAAGCTGCTGCCGGACCTGGGCAACGTGGTGACGGGCTTCACGTGGGTGGTGCTGCTGGTGACGACGGTGGGCGTGGTGCTGTCGTTCACGCCGGTGCGCAGGCTGGAGGGCGCGGGGGCGAGCCGGATGGGCTCGCTGTTCCTGTACCTGCTGGTGGCGACGATTGGCGCGCAGGCGGAGTTCCGGCGGCTGTGGGATGCGCCCGCGCTGGTGGCGGTGGGGGCGCTGTGGATGTGCATCCACGCGGCGGTGACGATGGGCACGCGCCGCTGGCTGAAGGCGCCGGTGTTCTTCGCGGCGGTGGGGTCGCAGGCGAACGTGGGCGGCACGGCCTCCGCGTCCGTGGTGGCGGCGGCCTTCCACCCCGCGCTCGCGCCAGTGGGCGTGCTGCTCGCGGTGCTGGGGTATGTGCTGGGGACGTACTGCGGGCTGGTGACGGCGCTGATGCTGGAGCAGGTGCACCGGCTGATTCATTGAAGGGAGTCGCGGATGCGGACGGTGCTGCTCTGGGCAGGGCTGTTGGCGATGAGTGGTTGCGCGGCGAAGCCGGAGGCGGGTGCTCCTCGTGAGTCCCTGAAGGCGGTGGTGGACTCGCTGGCGGGTGAGGCCACGCGCTTGTCGCCCGGGACGGACCTGTCGCTCGCGGTGATGGACCTGCGCACGGGCGAGACGGCGAGCGCCTCCGGGCTGGAGCCGCATATCTCCGCCAGCTCCGCGAAGGTGTTCTGGGTGGCGGCGGCGCTGGGACAGCGGGACCTGGCGACGGTGGCGCCGCTCGCGGAGAAGGTGTTCCGCACGTCGGACAACGAGGCGTCCGGCGAGGTGATCGACCTGGTGGGCGGCCCGGATGCCATCAATGTCTATCTCCGTGGCCTGGGCCTGGAGCACACGGCGCTGACCAAGTGGAACTACGGCCGGGAGCGCTGGGCGACGAACTCCCCGCGCGTGATGGGGCGGGACAACTACTTCTGCGCGGACGACATGGTGTCGTTCCTGGCGCGGTTGGACCGGCGGGAGTTGTTGGAGCCGGAGCCCACGGCGCGGCTGCTGAAGTGGATGGAGTTGACGCCTCGGGAGGGCTGCGGCGGTTGGCTGGGGACGCGCCTGCCCGCGAGCGCCCGCGCGTCGCTCCAGCACAAGGGCGGGTGGCTGCCGCCGGGATGCTGTGGGGATGACGCGCGCTACAACGTGCTCAACGAGGTGGGACTGGTGACGCTGCCGGACGGAGGCCGGTACGCCGTGGCCATCCTGGCCTCGCGAGGACCGGACTGGCCGAAGCAGGCGT
The DNA here is from genome assembly GCF_003611625.1 of Corallococcus sp. CA054B. Classification (NCBI taxonomy): domain Bacteria; kingdom Pseudomonadati; phylum Myxococcota; class Myxococcia; order Myxococcales; family Myxococcaceae; genus Corallococcus; species Corallococcus sp. CA054B. The sequence goes on along the minus strand of NZ_RAVY01000015.1, from coordinate 42,833 downwards.
TCTTCGTGGAGCGCGCCTCGTGTGTCCTGTACCGGCACCTGGCGAAGGACGCGGGGCTGGACTGTGGGGAGGACCTGGCCCGCGCGGGCGGTCCGGCGCCCGTCGTGTTGAAGCCCGGGGAACCCGCGCCGAACTACGACTGCGAATGAGAAGGTGAGAATCCCGTCAGGGCTCCCCCGCCGGAGGCGGACCGCGAAAACCTGTCCGACAGTCGGACAGGTTGGGACGGCACGGTGGAAACCTGTCGGACAGTCGGACCAGTTGGGACCGCCGCGTGGAAACCTGTCGGACAGTCGGACAGGTTCGGGCAACGGAAGCCTGTCCGACAGTCGGACAGGTTTGGGACCGACCCGGCCGGGAGGTGGCCGTCATGCTGGAACCCTCTCGGACTGACGCGGGGGACATGGCGCCTCGTGCCTGGCATGGGGCGTGAAAGTAGGACTGATGCCTCCGGAGCGCGCGGCGCTCCCATGTGAAGCCGGGCCGTTAATGCTGTCCGACGTGAATCACGGGGAGGTGTAGCCATGATGGATCCGCAGGCGTGGCGCAGGTTCTCGGAGCGGCTCGGGGTGGCGCATTCGATCATCCAGGCTCCGATGGCAGGGGGCCTGACGCCGCCGGAGCTGGTCGCGGCGGTGTCGGAGGCAGGAGGGCTGGGTTCGCTGGGCGCCGCGTACGTGCAGCCGGAGGACATCGTGCAGCAGGCCCGCGCGGTGCGCTCATTCACCTCACGGCCCTACGCCATCAACCTCTTTGCTCCCCAGCCCGCGGTGGCTCCCGCGGATCCGGGGCCCACGCTCGCCATCCTTGAGCGCTTCCATGCCGCCCTGGGGCTGCCTCCTCCCGTGATTCCCGCGACCGCGATGCCGGACTTCGCGAAGCAGGTGGAGGCCGTACTCGACGCGGCGCCGACGGTGTTCAGCTTCACCTTCGGCATTCCGCCCGCACCGGTCCTGGAGGCGTTCCGGTCGCGCGGCATCCTCATCGTGGGCACGGCGACGAACGTGCGCGAGGCCCAGGCATTGGAGGCCGCAGGCGTGGATGCGATTGTCGCGCAGGGCTCGGAGGCGGGAGGCCACCGGGGCTCCTTCGGCAGTTCGTTCGATGCGGGCATGGTGGGCACGATGGCGCTCGTGCCGCAGATGGTGGACGCCGTGCGGGTGCCGGTCATCGCCAGCGGCGGCATCATGGACGGACGCGGCATCGCGGCGGCCCGGATGCTGGGGGCCGCGGCCGTGCAGCTGGGCACGGCGTTCCTGCGATCCCAGGAGTCCAGCGCTGCGGCGGCCCACAAGGCGCTGTTGCGCGAGGCCCGGGATGAGTCCTCACGCATCACCCGCGCCTTCTCCGGTCGCCCGGCCCGCGCGATTCCCAACGAGCTGACGACCACGCTGGAGGAGGCCGGTGCCATCCTGCCGTTTCCGCAACAGCACGGAGCCACTCGCACGCTGAGGGCCGCGTCGTCGAAGCAGAACGACACGCGCTTCATGGCCCTGTGGGCGGGGCAGGGCATTGGCCTGTCGCGAGAGGGCCCCGCGGCGGACCTGGTGCGCGCCCTGGTGGCGGAGACCGACGCCGCGCTGTCCGCCGTGCGCGGCTGATTCAGGACGTCGAGGGCGGGCCCATGCTCCGGCCCGCGATGCGCTGGCGCAGCGCCACGAAGTACATGCTGCAGAACGTGGCCACGAGGACCGCGACTTCATCCCAGTAGTCCAGCGGGTCCTCGTTCTCGTCCAGCAGCGACAGGCTGAGCAGGCACAGCACCACGTGCACGGCGAACACGGGCAGCGATGCCTGTCCCAGCGCCTCCAGCACCTTGGGACGCAGCCACCGGAACAGGCGGGGCGCGAACCAGCTCGCCAACAGGGCCACGGCCAGGAAGTTCACGAGCCGCAGCGGCGCGAGCGACCATTTGTCGAACAGCACCCCCGCGGCGCCCAGGTCCACGTCGAGGTGGCGCACGACGAAGAACCCCAGGCTGACGACGATGGCGCCCGTGAGGAGCCGGCGGGACACGGGCTCGCGCTGCTCTGGCGCGGTGGCGCGGGCCACGCCCATCCACACCCCGAGCACCCAGAGGAACTGCCACGCGAACAGGTCGAACGCGCCCGACAGGTCGATGCTCAACGGCGGCCACGGCAGCACGGGGATGGCGACGAGCAGGTCATACAGGGCGCGCTTGAGGCCCACCTGTGCCCAGACCCAGATGAGGGCGCTCAGCCCCAGCACCCGGGACCAGCCCTCCTTGCGCGCACCTAGCAGCACGGCGGGGGTGAGCAACAGCAGCACGACATAGAGCGGAAGGATGTCGAGCAGCGGGGGACAGTAGAGGAGGAACAGGCTGCTCCACAGGGCGGTGAACGGGTCCTGATGGAAGAAGCCAATCAGGTTGTGGATGGCGGGCCTGCGCGCGGCGACGCCCAGCGCGGCGATGATGGTGAACGCGAAGAAGAGCAGGGCGACGTGGTAGCCGTACACCTTGAGGGCGCGGCTCCAGAGGCTCTTGAACATCGCGGCAGTGCCCGCCTTCTTCGCGTGCACCACGCCCACGAGGAACGCGGAGAGGAACACGAAGCCCTCGGCCGCGGACACGAAGCCGAACGGCTGGTTGCCAAAGACACTCAGCCGGGTGGGCAGGTGCGTCAGCGTCATCAGGACGAGCAGCACTCCGCGCAGGCTGTCGAACTCAGGGCGGCGTTTCATGGCGGGTAGACTCTCTTCACCCATGCCACAGCCCCGCGTCCCGGGTAAACCGCCCCGGTCGGTCGGATCCAGTGTCACTGTCCGGATGACGCACATGGCCGTCATCGTGTGGATGCTGCTCGTGGGAACCGGCTGTGCGGCGTCCCGAAACGTGCGGCTCGATACGAGCCGAGGCCCAACCCGTGTCCACACGCCGCAACGGGACCTCCAGCCCGTGGAGCTGGACGAAGACGTCTTCGCGGCCACGGTCGCGGGACTCGCACGCACCGCGCCTGTCTCCTCGCACTCCATGGAGGCGGCCCGCCGGCTGCTGGCGGCCTCGCTTCCGTCACGCCCCTACGCCCACGTGCGTGGACACCTGGGGCTCGTCTCCGTGCAGGAGCCCGGGCGTGGGCACCTCCGGCTCGGTGATGCTCCGGAGGTGGAGCTGGCGGAGGCGTATGGCCGATGGTGCAAGCGCAAGGCGCTCACAGGCGATTGTCTCCACCTGCTGGAGCGAGGGCCCACGCTGGACGAGGACGGCAAGCGCACGCTGGCCTTCTCCATCGCGTTGGACTCGGTATGGGACGAAACGGAGGACGCGCTGCGGGGCATGACGGATCGCGAGGCCGTGCTCTCGATGATCGTCACGACGAGTGCCCTGTATCTGGGCCTGTGGCTGCTGCCGGAGCCGGTGTCCAAGGGCATCGCGGCGACGATGACGGCGGTGCTCATCGCCTACCTGGGCATCGACACCGTGTGGAGCCTCATCCACGGATGGATGCGGCTCGCGGAAGCGGTGGCGGAGGCCACGACCTTCGATGAGCTCCGGGACGCGGGAGCGCAGTACGGCGAGGTGATGGGCCAGAACGCCGCGCGGGCCTTCGTGATGCTGGCCACGGCGGCGCTGGGCAGTACGGCGGAGACGCTGGCCGCGAAGGTGCCCACGCTGCCCGGTTCAGCGCAGGCGTCACTCGTGGCTGCGGCGGAGGGCGGCTTCCGGCTGGGGGCGGTCGCGCAGGTGGAGTCCGTCGCGGTGTCCACGACGGGTGACATCCTGCTCACCCTGGCGCCGGGCGCGGTGGCGGCCGGCGGGCCCGTGGAGGTGCCGGGACCGAAGCACCACATCGCCTCCGACAAGTTCAGCACGTCCACCGCGAATGGAGGTCCGTGGACGCCGCGCTATGAAGAAATCTTCGAGCGAGCAGGCATGTCGCTGAACGATCCTGAGAATCAGGTTCATGTTCCCGGTCATCAGGGACCGCATCCCCGCGAGTATCATGTCAGGGTCTACAATGAGCTCAACCTGGCGGCTTCGAACTGCACGACCATCGCGCATTGTCGGGACTCGCTGACGCGGATGTTGCGAAGCCTGGCGAAAGAACTTGTCCGGGAGGGGAGCCCCCTCAACAGACTGGTGACCCGTAGGGAATGAGTCCAGGAACGCGAACCGTGCCGCAGCGCTACTTCGACCTCACCGATGACGTGTATCTGGAGGGACGCTGGGAGCTGGGGCATCCACAGGACACGCAAGGAGTGAAGCTCGTCAATCCATGGCAGTTCCGGACGGGCAAGCCAAGCGCCTGGACCGAGAGGGTGCGCATCCCGGTCAAGATCCCCGGCACCGCCATGGACTACTCCCACGCGGCGTTCGGCATCCCGGTGGTCGCCTCGCGGGTGGCCACTCTCTTCGAACGGCTGGCACCGAATGACGTTCAGCTCTTCCCTGTGGACATCCAGGGACAGCCCGACGACTTCTTCATCCTGAATGCCATCCGTCGCGTGAATTGCATCGACGATGACGCCTCGGAAGAGGCGCGTTACTGGACCCCCGAGGATGGGTGGGCGGAGAAGGTCGGTATGTACCGGTCCGTCTGGGGCATGCGCATCGACGCCACACGGCTCGGCAGCGCGCGGGTCTTCCGGCCTCTGCACTGGGAAGTGGCCCTCGTCATTCCCGAGGACATCAAGCTCGCGCTGGAAGAAATCGGCGCCACGGGGGTTCAGTTCCAGGAAGTGTCCCCGCTCCGCTGATTTCCGCGCCTCCGTGCGTCACGGCGTCTGTCCGCCAGGCTGCTTGTTCCCGGGCCCCCCGGTTGCAATCAGGGTGGGCCCGGCTACATTCAGCACTTCACCGCAGCCGCAACCCCCGGGTCCCTCGTCAGATGACGGTTTCGCTCACAGCCTGCCTGCAGCGTGCTCCGCGCCGGATTTCCGTGCGCCGGACGCTGCCCGCGCACGGCCGAGCCACCGCCTGGCTTGTCACCCACGCCGCCCGTCTCGCGTAGCTCACGACGGACGGCGTCCGCTCCACCCCCACTGAACCTTCGCGCCACGCACGCCCACCTTTCCAGGTGTGTGTCGTCCCCATCCCCCTTCCCACCGGAGGCAATCGCCATGACCCACGACCACCCCCTCATCGTCACCGACACCGACCTCCAGCGCCTGGAGCGCGTCGTCGAACAGTACGGCAACGCCCGCAACGCCGAGCTCGTGGAGCAGCTGGAGTCCGAGCTGGCCCGCGCCGTCGTCACGTCCTCCGCCTCCATTCCCCCCGACGTCGTCACCATGAACAGCACCGTCGTCTATGAAGACGGGGAGGCCGGCGAGACGCGCGAAGTCACGCTCGTCTATCCCAAGGACGCCAACAGCGACGCCGGCCGCATCTCCATCCTCGCCCCCGTGGGCAGCGCCCTCCTGGGCCTGTCCGTGGGCCAGACCGTGGAGTGGCCCCTCCCCCAAGGCCGCACCCGCCGCCTGCGCATCGTCGCCGTGCCCTACCAGCCGGAGGCCGCGGGCCACTTCCACCTGTAGGCCCCGCGTCCTCCCATGACGCGTCAGCGCCGTGTCCGCGTTCCTCGCTGACGCGTCATGCCCGCCCGGGGAATGCCGGCCCCGCCGCATCCCCGCGCGATTGTTGGAAGTTGTTTTCCTGACACCTCCTGGCCCCTGGCGTGCAATCGCCTGCGTACCCCTCGCCTGGCGAAGGGCCGCGGGCCCTCTCACGCCTGCGTGTGCATGTGGAGGAACGCTTGTTCGCACGAAGGCATCACCTGCGGCTCGGAGGGCTGGCTGTCCTCTGCGCCTTCAGCGCCCAGGCCCAGAGCACCATTCCGGGCATCGAACTGGAGCGCCTGCAGCTCAACCCCGCCATGCGCGACAGCCTCGTGCTGTCCACCGCTGACCTGCTCCCCGCGGGCCAGTTCCGCATCGGGTTGACGGCGCATTACGAGAACCGGCCCCTCGTCCTGGTGGAGAACGGCGAGCGGCAGGCCGACATCATCTCCAGCCGCGTGACGGCGCATGTCAGCGCGGCGTACTCCCTCACGAACTGGCTGGAATTGGGCGCGCAGGTGCCCATCGTCGCCCAGTGGAGCCCGGAGACCGCGTCGAATGGCGTGTCCCGTCCCACCACCAGCGCGCTCGGCACGCCGTGGGTCCAGGCCCGCGTGGGCTTCCTCTCCGAGAGCCGGGGCGGACCGCTGGACCTGGGGCTGCACCTGGGCGCGGCCCTGCCCCTGGGCAACAAGGCCGCCCTCACCCGCGACGAGGGCTTCACCTTCTCCCCGCGCCTGGGCGCCGGCAAGCAGCTGGGCGGCACCTTCCGCGTGGGCGCGGACGTCGGCGCGCTCGTGCGCACGAAGACGTACGCGCTGACGCCGCAGACGCAGCCTTATCTCGACGAGATGGGCGTGGAGCTCAACGGCGGCGTCAACCTGTCCGCTGCCCTCTGGGGCCTGCGCGAAGAGGTCATCCTGCGCGGCACCGTCCCCACCCAGGACTCGCCCAGCTCGCTGGAAGCGCTCCTGGGCCTGCGCGTCCCCACCGGTGACGGCACCGAGGTGTACGTCATGGGTGGCCCGGGTTTTGGCCAGACGCCGGGCACGCCGCGTTTCCGCGTGCTCGCCGGTGTGTCCTTCGGCACGCCGCCCGCGCCCAAGGGCCCCGTCTGTATCGCGGGCCAGCCCCACGTGGCCGCCGAGTGTCCCGATCTGGATGCCGACGGCGACGGCGTGAAGAACAGCGACGACCAGTGCCCGACGACGGCCGGCCTGGCGCAGCTCCAGGGCTGCCCGGACAAGGACGACGACCAGGACGGCATCCCCAACCTGGCGGACAAGTGCCCCACGCAGGCGGAGAACAAGAACGGCTTCGAGGACGAGGACGGCTGCCCGGACGACCCTGACTCCGACGGGGACGGCATCGTGGACTCCAAGGACCAGTGCCCCAAGGAGCCGGAGACGTTCAACCGCTACAAGGACAAGGACGGCTGCCCGGACGTGGAGCCCGACCGCGACGGCGACGGCATCGTGGACCGCCTGGACAACTGCCCTGATGACCCGGGCACCGAGGCCAACGGCGGCTGCAAGGAGGCGCCTGTCGCGCGCATCGACTCCGGCAGCATCCGCATCATGGAGGCCGTGTTCTTCGAGAACAACCAGGCCGTCATCCAGAAGCGCAGCAACGCGGTGCTCGACAAGGTCGCGGCCATCCTCGTGTCCCACCCGGACATCGAGAAGGTGCGCGTGGAGGGCCACACCGACGACACCGGCAAGGCCGACTACAACATGGACCTGTCCCAGCGGCGCGCCGAGGCGGTGGTGGAGTACCTCGTGAGCAAGGGCGTGCAGCGCGAGCGGTTGGAGGCGAAGGGCTACGGGCCCACGCAGCCCATCGCGGACAACGCGAAGGCGGACGGCCGCGCGAAGAACCGCCGCGTCGAGTTCAAGATCGTCGGAGAGGCAGATGGCGTGCAGACGGCGCCGGCCTCCTCCTCTTCCCCCGACACCCTTCGGAAGTAAGGCAGACCGTTCATGCTCAAGACCCTGATGCATTCCCTCCGGGGAGATTCACCCCGCATGGCCCTGCGCACGGGCCTGCACATGCTGGCCCTGTGTTCGCTGTTCCTCCTCGCCGGCTGCGAGTCGGCGACCTCCACCTCCGAACCCGTCCTCACGAGCCAGTCCTCCGAGCTCGTGGGTGACGGCCGGCTCCAGCCCGGCGAGCAGTGCGACGACGGCAACACGGTGAGCGGGGACGGCTGTTCGTCCACCGGCACCGTGGAGGCGGGCTACCTGTGCAACGTGCCCGGCAGCGCGTGTTCGCTGGCCAGCCTGTGCGGCAACAACGTGGTGAACACCGGCGAGCTGTGCGACGACGGCGACACCACCAGCGGAAGCAACGGCTGTTCGGCGACGTGTGATTTGTCGCTGTGTGGCAACGGCGTGTTCGACAACCGGCCGTACCCGTCCTACGCGCAGGAGGTCTGCGACGACGGCAACCGCTTCGAAGGCGACGGCTGCAGCCGCCAGTGCGAGGTGGAGCCCGGCTTCGCCTGCGCGGGCAGCCCCAGCCGCTGCGTGAAGGCGGGCGTGGCGGTGTTCAACACCGGCGTGGACGCGCAGAACCGCCGCCTGCCCACGGGCGCGGTGGATCCGCACTGGTTCTACGCCGGCACCACCACCGGCGCGACCACCGGCATCCGCGACGCGAACGACTGGCCGCTGGAGATGCAGACCGCGCGCTTCATGGCGGCCCAGGGCGCGCGGACGTGCGTGTACCAGGACTTCCTCATCCCCTCGACGACCAACATCGCGCAGTTCCGCCTGCGCCTGGCCACCTTCAATGACAACGAGTTCGACGGCGCGAGGGTGAACGGCGTGGCCATCACGCCCGTCATCGTGAACAACCCGGCCGGCCAGGCCTGGCAGAAGAACATCTTCCGCGAGTTCGGCACCAGCGCGGCCTGGCGCCCGGGCCTCAACCGCATCGAGCTGTGCAACGAGAACGACGGCAACGAGCCGAATGCCTTCCGCTACCTCTTCGTGGACGCCTACGACGACCGCTGCGGTGACGGCGCCATCTCCCCGCGCGAGGAGTGCGACGACGGCAACACCACCAACAACGACGGCTGCAACTCCACCTGCGGCATCGAGCCCGGCTACGGCTGCGCCGGCGCGCCCAGCACCTGCGCGAAGACGTGCGGCAACGGCAACCTGAACCCCGGCGAGCAGTGCGACGACGGCAACACCGCCGCCAACGACGGCTGCAACGCCAGCTGCCGCGTGGAGGACGGCTACGCCTGCCCCGCGCCGGGTCAGGCCTGCGTGGCCTCCTGCGGCAACGGCGTCATCAACGAGGGTGAGCAGTGCGACGACAGCAACGTGTTCAGCTCCGACGGCTGCTCCGCGGCGTGCCGCATCGAGACGGGCTACTCCTGCAACGGCGCCCCGTCCGTCTGCGCCCCGCTGTGCGGCAACGGCGTCATCAACGCCGGTGAGCTGTGCGACGACGGCAACACGAACCTGAACGACGGCTGCTCCAACGCCTGCACCCTGGAGCTGGGCTACGCGTGCGCCACGCCGGGCCAGCCCTGCGCGAAGACGTGCGGCAACGGCAACGTGGACCCGGGCGAGCAGTGCGACGACGGCAACCTGGCCTCCGGTGACGGCTGCGCCACCGAGTGCCGCGTGGAGGACGGCTACGCCTGCTCCACGCCGTCCAACGGCCCCTCCGTGTGCGCCCAGACGTGCGGCAACGGCGCCGTGGATCCGAACGAGACCTGCGATGACGCGGACGAGGACTCCGGCGACGGCTGCTCCAGTGGCTGCCGCGTGGAGACGGGCTGGAGCTGCTCGGGCCAGCCCAGCACCTGCGCCACCATTTGCGGCGACGGCATCCGCGCGGGCGCCGAGGCGTGCGACGACGGCAATACGGTGGCGGGCGACGGCTGCAACGCCACCTGCACCGTGGAGCCGGGCTACAGCTGCCCCGTCCCTGGCACCGCGTGCCTCAACACCTGCGGCAACGGCACGCGGGAGGCCGGTGAGCAGTGTGACGACGGCAACGCCGCCAGCGGCGACGGCTGCAGCGCCACCTGCGCCGAGGAGCCGGGCTACAGCTGCAACGGCGCGCCCAGCGTCTGCGGCACCACGTGCGGCGACGGCGTCCGCGCGGGCACAGAGGTGTGCGACGACGGCAACCTGGTGGGCGGCGACACCTGCTCGCCGCGCTGCCTGCTGGAGGTGGGCCAGACGTGCAACGCGTCCAACGTCTGCGAGGCGTACTGCGACCCGGTCTCCCAGAAGTGCGTGGCGGAGGAGCCCGGGCCCGTGACGCCGGCCCCGGTCATCACCGGCCCCGCGGCGAACAGCACGGTGACCACCGGCACGCCCCCCATCTCCGGCACCGGTGAGCCCGGCGCGACGGTGACGGTGCGTGAGGGCACCACCGTGGTCTGCACGGCCACCGTCGACGCGAGCCGCAACTGGACCTGCACGCCCACGACGCCCCTGGTGGACGGCCCGCACACCGTGACGGCCACGGCCCAGACGCCCACGAGCAGCCCCAGCTTCCCGTCCACCGCCGTCCCCTTCATCGTGGACACCGAGGTCTCGGCCCCGGTCATCACCGGCCCCGAGGCGAACAGCACGGTGACCACCGGCACGCCCGCCATCACCGGCACCGGCGAGCCCGGCGCGACGGTGACGGTGCGCGAGGGCACCACCGTCCTCTGCACCGCCACCGTGGACGCGGCCGGCAACTGGAGCTGCATCCCCACGGCGCCCCTGACGGACGGCCCGCACACGGTGACGGCCACGGCCCAATCGCCCGCGGGCGTCACCAGCCCTCCGTCCACCGCGGTTCCCTTCGTGGTGGACAGCGTGGTTGCGGACAACCAGGCCCCGGACACCTCCATCGTGAAGGGCCCGGAGCCGACCACCTCCAACCGCACGGCGGATTTCGAGTACGCCTCCACGGAAGAGGGCTCCACGTTCGAGTGCAGCCTCGACGGTGGCGCCTGGGGCCCGTGCCGCGACAGCTACACCGTCGGCAGCGGGGACCATGTCCTGCGCGTCCGCGCGGTGGATGGCAGCGGCAACGCGGATGAGACCCCCGCGGAGTACACCTGGACGGTGGTGAGCACGCGCGCCTTCGCGGGCGGCGGGTGCAGCACCGCGCCGGATGCCTCCTGGCTGGCCCTGCTGGGCCTGATGGGAGTGCCGGGGCTGCGCCGCCGTCAGCGCCGCGCCGCATAGCAGCCTCGCGGAGCCCGCCGGAGGGGCCGGCCTTCCCCCTTCCTGGGAGCGCCCCCTCGCTCCCCTTCTTGGCGCCCTTCCGGCGGCGCTCCCGCGTCCCCCGGCCTTCCCCGTATGCTTCGTCCGTGCCCGGGGCAGGTCCGCAACAGTCTTACGAGGAGGAGGTCCTGCTCGCGCTGGACGAGGGGCTGCTGTCCTCCGAGGAGGCGGCCACCCTGCGCGAGGAGGCCCTCCGCCTGCACCGCGGGCCCCTGGAACTGCTGATGGAACGGGGCCGGCTGACGGAGGACACCCTGGACCTCTTGCGGCAGGACCTGGCTCGCGGCTGCACGGACCGGGGGGAAGTCCCCGTCCAGGAGGCCGCCACGCTGGGCACGGCGGTTCCGTCCTCGCTGGCCGTGGAGGGCGTGCCCTCCTTTCCGGTGCCCGGCTGGGACCGCTACGAGCCCGTGCGCTTCCTGGGGCAGGGCGGCATGGGGCAGGTGTTCCTGGCCTATGACCCGCTGTTGCGCCGCAACGTGGCCCTCAAGTTCGTGCGCGACGGGGACCCGGAGCTGGCCCGCCGCTTCCTGTCGGAGGCCCGCGCCCAGGCCCGCGTGCGCCACGAGCGCGTGTGCGAGGTCTACGAGGTGGGCGAGGTGCGCGGGCACGCCTTCATCGCCATGCGCTACGTGGAGGGCCCGTCGCTGGGGCAGCTCTCCAACTCGCTCACGCTGGAGCAGCGCGTCTGGGTGCTGTGCCAGGCCGCGGAGGGCGTGCACGCCGCGCACCGCGTGGGGCTGGTCCACCGCGACCTGAAGCCCGGCAACATCCTGGTGGAGCGCACGGAGGACGGAGGCTTCAACCCGTTCGTGATGGACTTCGGCCTGGCGCGGGACTGGCGTGAGGACAGCACCACCCCGAACGCGGTGCTGGGCACGCCGCACTACATGCCGCCCGAGCAGGCCCGCGGCGAGGGCCACCGCCTGGACCGCCGCGCGGACGTCTACGCGCTGGGCGCGACATTGTATGCGCTGCTCACCGGGCAGCCTCCCTTCACCGGCGGCACGGAGAAGGAGGTGCTCGCGAAGCTCCAGGCGGAGCCGCCGCCGCGTCCGCGCGCGCTGGAGCCGGACATCCCGGAGGACCTGGAGGCGGTGGTCCTCAAGTGCCTGGAGAAGGAGCGGCCGCTCCGCTACGACTCCGTGCGCTCCTTCACGGACGACCTGGAGCGCTTCCTGGCCGGCGAGCCGGTGCGGGCCCGCCACGGCGCGCGCTACTGGCTGGGCAAGAAGGTCCGCAAGCACCGCGCGGCGCTGGCGCTGGGCGGCACGGTGGTGGCGGTGGTGGCCGGCGCGCTCACGCAGGCGCAGCTCGCGCGCGGCGAGGTGGCCGAGCGCGAGCGGCTGGCCCGCTCCTTCACCGAGCGCGTGGAGCGCATCGAGTCCTCGGCGCGCTACTCCGCCCTGTCGCGCCTGCACGACACGCGCAAGGACCGCGAGGCGCTGCGCGCGAGCATGGCCGCGCTGGAGCAGGAGATTTCCCGCGCGGGTGCGCAGGCGGTGGGCCCCGGCGAGTACGCGCTGGGCCGCGCCCTGTTCGCGCTGGACGACCTGGACGGCGCGCGCGGGAAGCTGGAGTCCGCGTGGGCCCACGGCTACCGCGAGCCCCGCGTGGCCTGGGCGCTGGCGCAGACGCTGGGCCACCTGTACCGCGAGCAGCTGCTGCTGGACGTGGAGCGCCGCGCCCCCGCGCAGCGCGAGGCCCGGCTCAAGGAACTCAACGGGCGCTACCGCGACCCGGCGCTCGCCTACCTGCGCCAGGCGGAAGGGCCGGATGTCCCCGCGCCGCCGTCGTTCGTGAAGGCCCTGTTCGCCTTCTACGAGGACCGGCCGGAGGACGCGCTGGCGCTGCTGGACACGCCGGGCACGCAGTCGCCGTGGTTCTACGAGGCGCCGCTCTTGCGCGGCGACATCCTGCTCGCGCGGGCCACGCGGCGCTGGAGCGGTGGGGACCGCGCGGGTTCGCAGGCGGACCTGGCGCTGAGCCGCGAGGCGTACACCGCCGCCGTCGCCACGGCGGAGAGCCAGCCCGTGGTGCACTCGGTGCTGGGGCGGCTGGAGCTGGCCGCGCTGGTGATGGAGCTGTACGGCGAGGGCAACGTGCTGCCCCACTACGAGCGAGGCCTGGAGGCGCTGTCGCACGCGCTCGCCGCGGCGCCGGACCATGCCCGCTCGCTGGTGCTGGTGGCGCGCTTCCACCGGCGGCTCGCGCAGCAGCGGATGAACCAGGGCGGCGAGGGCGTGACTCCGCTGCTGGAGAAGTCCCTGGCCGCGCTGCGCACCGCGGAGGCCGTGGCCACGCCGAGCGACCGCATCCCGCTGGAGCGGGCCCTGACGCATCGCCAGTGGGCGCGCTACCAGCAGCTGCGCGGGGAGGACCCGAGCGGACAGCTGAAGCTCGCGATTGACTCCTTCGAACAGCTGCGCCCGGAGGACCGCGACTTCGCGTTCCACGACAACCTGGGCCTGACCTGGCAGGGGCAGGCGGACGCGGAGGCCGCACGCGGCGGAGATCCGCTGCCGCTGCTGGACAAGGCCATCGCCGAGTACCAGGCGGCGCTCCAGCTGAGCGAGCAGCAGCCGTTGTCGTGGATCAACCTGGGCGTCGCGTACCGCAAGCGGGCGGGCGCCCAGGGTGCGCCGGATGCGACGGGCGACCTGCGCCGCGCGAACAGCGCGCTCACGCGGGCCCTGTCCCTCAACCCGGACAACTTCGTCGCGTGCTTCAACGGCGCGGAGGTGGCGGAGCAGCTCGCGCGAGCCCGCTACCTGAAGGGCGAGGACGTCAGCGTGGACCTGGAGCGCGCCCTGACGCTGTACCGGCAGGGGCTGGCGCTCAACGCGAAGCCGCCCGCGCTCCACAACGCGCTGGGCTCCGCGGTGTTCTGGCAGGCGGAGCTGCGGGCAGAGGAGGGCGGCGACACGAAGGCGCTGCTCGACGAAGCGAAGGCGTCGTTCGAGAAGGCCCGCACCCTGGCGCCCACGCAAGGCTTCGCCTTCAACAACCTGGGCGAGTGGGAGGTCTTCCGCGCGGAGCTCCAACTCGCGAAGGGCGAGGACCCGAGCGCCGCGCTGCGCGCCGCGGTGGAGGACTACACGGAGGCGCTGAAGCGGCTGCCGGACGACGCGGACCTGCTGGCGAACCTGGGCAAGGCCTGGGTGCGCCACGCGACGTGGACGCTGTCACAGGCGAGAGACCCGGCGGCGGACCTGACGAAGGCGGAGGCGGCGCTGAACCGGGCCCGCGAGCAGAACCCGCGCCTGGGCAATGCCTGGCGCTATCTCGCGGAGGTTTCCGGCATCCGGGCGCGCTGGATGGCGCGGGGGCACGGCGCGGCGGACGGCGAGTTCACGCGCGCGGCGGAGGCCTTCGAGGAGGCGATGAAGCTCGACCCCAGGCTGGAGTACCGGCTCGCGGCGGCGGAGCTCCACGACGCGTGGGCGCGGTGGCGCATCCGTGAAGGGCAGGACGCGGCGGCCGGGCTGACGCGGGGACTGGCGCTGGCCGACGCGGTGGTGGCGGCCCGCCCCCGGTGGAGCCGGGCGCGCGAGGTGAGGGACGGCCTGGTGGCGCTGCGCACCGGACCGCGTGTCCCGAACCCGGAGAGCGTGGTGGATGCACCCACGCCCTGAGGACGTCAGCGGCGGACCTCCACCGGCGGGTCGCTGTTCACGTCGATGCCGCCGTTCTTCCGGTCCGCCTGCCTCCCGGTGAAGCAGTCGTCGTGGTGGAGCGACCGGTCGCGGTGGTGCCCGCCGCGTAGCCGGTCATCACGAAGACCACCAGGTCGCCGTGCTTCACCTCCGGCGAGGGGGCATGGGGGACCGCTGGGATGTTGCACGGCCGCGACACGGGACAGGGGGCCCGGACACGCCAAGGGCATGTCAGGGTCCGGGGCTGACGTGTCCGTCGGTCAGATGGTCTCCGGCGGGTCGTTGTTCACGTCGATGCCGCCGTTCTTCCGGTCCAACTCGAGCGGACCGACCTTGTCCTCGCTCCGGGTGCTCGACCCATCGTCGATGGTCGCGTTGAACTCGTAGACCCGCTTCGGCGCCGTCATGGAGACGGTCAGCGGAGAGGTCGCCAGCGAGTGGGTCCCTCCGAGCTCGTACGGGTACGGGGTCGTGGCGGAGACGGTGAGGCAGTTCCCGTCGGGGAACGTGATGGTTGCGGTGTAGGAGGCAGGGTAGCTGCCCATCGAGAACACCACCGTGTCACCGTGTTTCACTTCCGGGCCGGGGTTGTAGCTGATGGGAACCGTGGAGAGGTCGACTGTGATGGTGGCCATAGGTCCGCATAGCATTGCAGCCCCTGTACCAACATGCATGTCTTGAAGACGCGCCCGGATGTTTCACTGCCGCGCATTTCCGGACGCGTCAATGACACGTCCGGGGCCGGGAGCTGACGTGTCCGGCGCCTACCGGAGCAGCTCCTTCGGCGGGTCGTTGTTCACGTCGATGCCGCCGTTCTTCCGGTCCCACTCGTGGCCCTTGCGGGCCAGGGACTCCTGCCCGCTGTTGAAGTCCACGTCGAAGGCATAGACCCCGCGCGCCGCCGTCAGGGAGACGGTCAGCGGCGCGGTCGCCATCGTGGGACCCCCGAGCGTGTACGGGCCAGACGTGGTGAGGCAGGTGCCGTTGGGGAACGTCACGGTGGCGGTGGCGCTGAGCGCGTTGCCCAACGTGAAGACCACCTTGTCGCCTTGCTTCACATCGGGGCTGGGGTTGTAGGTGACAGGGGTCGTGGAGACGTCGATGGTGATGGTGTTGGGGGGCATGGTGCCCTCCGCCATTGCAGACGCCATACCAGCTCAGCTCGCGTCCAATCCCAGCTCACGCACGCGGCGATGGAGCGCGCGGCGGGAGACCTCCAGCTTCTGCACCATGCGGTCCAGGTCACCCTCGCACTCGTGGAAGCAGCGGGTGATCTCCTCCGGGCTCAGGTCGCGCGCGGTCCGCAGGAGCGAACTCTTGTCGATGAGCACGTACACGGAGGAGCGCGGGATGCCCAGCCAGTCCGCCGTGGCCTTCAGGTCCCACGCGCAGGCGCGCAGGGCCTCCAGCACCTCCTGCTCGCTCACCTCCGACGGCTTGCGCCGCGCGGGTGCGCGCGTCTGCGAAGGCGCGGGGGTGTCCTCCGAGGCAGGGGAGGGCGCGTGCTCGCTCAGCGGTCGTCCGGGGATGGGCAGCGCGTCGGCGTCCAGCGACTGCTCCAGCCGCGCATCCACGCGCAGCCCCGGGAGCCCCCGGCTTCCAATCACGAGCTGCCGCGCGACGTTGCGAAGCTGGCGCACGTTGCCGGGCCACGCGGAGCGCACCAGCCGCGCGGCAAGCGACGCGGGCAGCCACGGCTCCGCTCTCGCGTCCGAGGAGCTCAGCCGCCCCGCCTCGCCCGTGGACTCCAGCTCCTGGCGCGCGAAGTGGAGGAACAGCGGAGCGATGTCCTCGCGGCGCTCGCGCAGCGGGGGCACGGTGATTTCGAAGCCCGCCAGCCGGTGCAGCAGCGGGGCCTTGAAGTGGCCGTCGTGGATGCGCGCCTCCAGGTCCGCGTCCGTGGCGGTGACGAGCCGCACGTCCACGCGCACCGGGGTCTGCGCGCCCACGGGATAGACCTCCTGGGTCTCCAGCACGCGCAGGAGCGCCGCCTGGACCTCCGGAGGCGCCTCCGCCACTTCATCCAGGAAGAGCGTGCCGCCGTGGGCGGCGCGGAAGAAGCCCTCGCGGTCGCGCGCCGCGCCGGTGAACGCGCCCCGCACCACGCCGAACAGCTCCGCGGCGATGAGGTCCTTCGACAGGGCGCCCAGGTTGACGCTGACGAAGGGGCCCGCGCGGCGCGGGCTCCGCGCGTGGAGCGCTCTCGCCACCAGCTCCTTGCCCGTGCCCGTCTCGCCCCGCACCAGCACGGGGACCTGGAGGTCGGCCACGCGCAGCACGTCCTCGCGCACGCGGACGATGCCCTCGCTGTCGCCCACCATGCCCAGCGCCGCCAGCTCCGCCTGGGCACCCGCGCCGCGCACGGTGGCCTGGTGCAGCAGCAGCGCCACGCGCCCGGCGAGCACCAGCGGCACGCCCGCCGCCAGCGCCTCCGCGGGAAACTCCCGCCCGCCGCGCACCGGCTCGCTGCCCACCCACACCGGCGTCCCGCCCTCCGGCACCCGCAGCCGCACGCTCCCGTCCGTCCCCGCCTCGAAGCGCACCGGCGTGCGGCTGAGGAACGGGTCCCCCAGGGGCAGCGCCAGCACCGCGCCTGGACGGCTGAAGTCCGGCGCGTTGCGGGACAGCGCCACCGCGCGCTCTCCGGACAGCAACCCGTCCAGCAGCAGCCGCTCCCCGATGCGCTGGGGCTGGGCATGGCCAATGAGCGTCAACGCCGGCATCACCTGGGCGCCCTGCGAGGGCGCGCCCTGCGTGCGGACGGCGGTCGTGGAGAAATCCGTGGGGTTCTTGGGCAGCATGGACCTCCCAGGCAGCCTACAACGGGCTGGCTGCCCCGGGGCCCGGCAGGCGGCGTTCCTTCTCGCACGCCTTCTGGCAACAGCCAGAAGCCGTCCCCTCGGCTGCTCGCAAGGTGGGCATTGGCGGTAGGGGCGGAATCCACGCCCGCGCCCCATCCGATGAATAGGTTTGTGACGCGTCCCGTGTGGATTTTCGAGAGAGCGCGCGACCTCCATGACTCCATCGACCTCGAACATCACCGTCTTCGACGCCGTCCTCTTCGACCTGGATGGCGTCGTCATCGACACGACCGAGCTGCACTACCGCGTGTGGGACGAGTTCGCCCGCGAGCGGGGCTACGTGCCCACGCGCGAGCAGCTGCTCGCCACCAACGGCCGGCGGGCCGGGGAGACGCTGCGCGCCTGGTTTGGCTCGCAATTGAACGACGAGCAGGTGGCCGCGCTCACCGACGACCGGGAGCGGGCCTTCCACCGGCTGCTCGACCACGAGCCGGTATCTCCCGTCCCCGGCGTGGGTGCCTACCTGATGTCCCTCAAGCAGGCGGGCGTGCCCTGGGCCCTGGGCACGAGCGCCCTGGCGGAGAACGCGGAGCGGGCCCTGGAGCGCGTGGGGCTGGAGCACCTGTTCCCCGTGCGGGTGACGTCCACGGACGTGTCGCGGGGCAAGCCGGATCCGGAGGTGTACCTCAAGGCCTCCGCCGCGCTGGGCGTCGCGCCGCACGCGTGCGTGGTGTTCGAGGACGCGGTGGCGGGGCTGCGGGCCGCGCGGGCCGCGGGCGCGGCGTGTGTCGCCGTCGCCACGTCGTTCCCGCGCGAGGTCCTAGTGCGCGAGCGGCCGGACTGGCTGGTGAAGGACTTCCGGGACCTGCCGCAGGCGCTGCGTCCCGGAAGCCACGGCCTCACGGCGCCGACGGCACCTCACCCGTGAGTACGCAGATGAGCGCGTCCGGGTCACACTTCACGGGGAACAGCGGGTTGATGCCGGAGCCGCGCAGCCGTCCCGCGTCGTAGTCCGCGTACGGGTCGCACAGCGTGTCGTCCGGCAGCTTCGTCTTGCTGTTCTGGCACTTCACCACCGGCCAGATGCCCTTCACGGTGTACTCGGCGTTGCAGCCGTTCTCCGCGTAGACGAGGTCCGCGGTGAACTGCGTGCCCGGAATCTCCGGCGTGTTGTAGATGCGCAGGTTGCTCCACGAGTAGGCGAAGTCCTGCTCGGGCAGCAGGCCGCCGTCGGGCGCCGCGGACGCGGGCACCTCCAGCCGCGTCTGCGTGAGCTCCGGCACCGAGCAGAAGTGGTCCGCCCCCGGCGTCGCGGAAGCGAAGGCGCCCACCGCGGTGGCGGACGCCTTCGAGTCCTCCGTCAGCCGGGACGCGAAGTCCTCCATCAGCTTGCCCAGCCGCGCGCTGCGCACGCCCACGGTGTCGGGGCCGGCCGGGTCCGGGTTGAAGAACTTCTGCAGCCCCAGCGGCTCCGGCTTGAGCCGCGCGCAGACGGTGTCCGGGTTCTGGCCGGGCTTGAGCTGGTACGACGCGGCGAACGAGCCGGTGGAGCCGTCCGACACGGCGCGAGCCACGACGCACTCGGGCTCCGGTTCACTGCCGCAAGCACCCACGGCGACGGCCGCCGCCGCGAGCCCTGCACTCACTGCCATCCAACGAAGCTTCATCGCGGGAGTCCTCATGGGCTTGGGCCTAGAAGCTGAGCTTCGCGCCCAGGCGGATGGAGCGCGGGGCCTGGTAGGCGGTGGGCCGCTTGAAGTTGGGGTTGATGTCCTGCACGCCGATGGGCAGTCCCGTGGCGGTGGAGATGACCTTGCAGTTGGGGTTGTTCTCGCGGAGGCAGGCGGTGAGGTCGTCCGGCTTGCCGCCCTGCTCGATGGGGTACACGCGCGTGGTGGCGAAGGTCTGGTCCACGTCCGTGTACTGCTGGAAGTTGAAGAGGTTGAACACGTCCAGGGACACCGTGAGGACGTAGTCCTTCACCAGCCGCTGGTTGAGGCCCACGTGCCCGTCCACGCCGTGCACCCAGGGCAGCCGGCCCGCGCTGCCGCGCGGCAGGATGAACGTCTCCGAGCCGCTGCGGCGCGGGTGCAGGCCCAGGTAGTTGAGCGGCGTGCCGGAGCGCGCCCGGTAGTTGCCGCCCACGTTGATGCTGGTGGACGGCCCCAGCACCAGCTCCTTCGCGGCGAACACCTTGAAGGAATGCGTGCGGTCCCCGGGCAGCTGTCCCTCGCGGTTGACGGTGAGGGACACCAGGTCGAAGTCGCGCGTGAGGTTGGGGGACAGCTGGCCGGTGTCCGCGCGGAACAGGCCGGAGTAGTTCCCGCGCAGGTTGGACCAGGTGTAGCTGGCCTGGGCCAGCCACCCGTTGGTGAAGGCGCGCTGGAAGTAGAGGTTCACCGCGTCGTACTCGCGCTTCGCCAGCGGGAAGTCCGTGGAGTAGCCCTTGCCCGGGTTGCCCAGGAAGAAGGTGCTGCCGTCGTCGCGGCTCATGTCCTCGATGACGTCGTTGAGGTAGCGCCGGGTGTACGTGGCGCCCAGGCGGCTCGCGGTGAAGAGCTCGTACTCGCCGCCCACCACGAACTCGTCCGCGGACTGGGCGCGAATCTGGGGGTCCGCCGGCACGCGGTCGCCGCCCTGCGCGTCCCACAGCTGGTTGGGGCTCTCGCGGTTGCCAATGGGCTGGCGGTTGGCGTTCTGGGTGCAGTCCCCGAGCAGCGAATCCTCACGGGAGGGGTGGCACGGGGGCGAGTCGTAGGTGGCGGAGAGCAGCTGCTGCTGCGGGAAGGACAGGTCCGCCATGTCCAGGGGGACGTTCTCGAAGAAGCGCGCGAAGTTGGCGAAGAGCTTGGCGCGGCCACTCTGCGTCGGGTCGTAGATGACGCCCAGGCGCGGGGACCACTGGTTGGGCAGGTGCAGGCCCACCTCGCCGTCCAGGCCGTAGATGGTCTGCACGTCGTAGCGCAGGCCCACGTTGACGGTGACCTTGTCCATGACGGACCAGCTGTCCTGGAGGAAGCCGCCCACGGTGGTGGACGTGGAGGTGCCTTCCTTGTTGGGCAGGAACACCGGCAGGTCCGGGGCCGCCAGGTAGCCGTACTGGTTGAGGGTGAAGAAGCAGTCGCCGCCGGTGCACTCCTGCCAGTGCGTGAAGCCGGTGCGCGCGCGGTTGTTGTAGAAGCTCATCCGCTCGATGTCCGCGCCGGCCTTGAGGATGTGGTGGCCCAGGGCCTCCAGCAGGTACGTGCCCATCACCTTGCCCTGCACGCGGTCCAGCCGCTGGACGCTGATGGTGCCGGGGCCGCCGGTGGAATAGCCCGTCACGGGGCAGCGCAGCCGCTGCTCCTCGGGCGTGGTGCCACAGGCGTCCGCGGAGGGAAGCGACTCGAACTCGTTGATGGTGTGGTAGCCGGGGTTCCGGTTGCGGGTCCACGAGATGCGGGGCTTCGCGTCCAGGCCCACGCCGGAGCCCAGGTCCGAGCCGTCCGACGGGAGGATGGAGTCCGCCTGGTGGTGCCAGCCGAGCGTCGCGTCCACGAGCAGCTTCTTGTCGAAGAAGGACGACGCCTGCTTCGCCACGATGTCCATGGCGCTGTTGCTGCGCCGGGTGGCGATGGATTCATACGAGCCCTGCACGAAGCTGGTGCACGACAGGCTGGTGCACACCTCCGGCTCGCCGTCGTCGCTGAAGGAGTACTTGCCGCTGCCGCCGGAAGAGCGGGGCGTGCCGAACACGGACACGGACAGGCTGTGGTCCGGGTTGAAGTTGTAGGTGAGCTTGCCCAGGTACTGCACGCTGCGCTCGTCGGCGAAGCGGCTGGTGCGGCTGCCTTCGATGGGGCTCACCTGGGAGAAGCCGGTGGTGGGGTCCTTGCGGCGCGCGCCCACGGCGGTGCAGCCGTTGGCGGGGTCCACCTCCGAGCACAGCTCGTAGCTGCTGAGCTGGCGGTTCACCTGGATGCGGTTGAAGGACGGCGCGACGCCCACGTAGAACCAGAGCTTGTCCTTGAGGAGGGGGCCGCCCAGGTCGAAGCCGAAGTCGCCCAGGTTGTGGGCGCTGCCCTGCGCGGAGATGACGCTGCCCTCGCGGAGGATCTCCTTGCCGGACGTCTGGAACGCGCCGGGCGCGTAGTTGGCGAACACCGAGCCGTGGAACTCATTGGAGCCGGACTTGGTGACGACGTTGAGCACGCCGCCGGTGGAGCGGCCGTACTCCGGCATGTAGCCGCCGGTGATGATGTTGACCTCCTTCACGAACTCCACGGACAGGGGCGTGCCCAGCGTGCCCACGCCGGGGTCGTTCACGGACAGGCCGTCCACGACGTACTGGCTCTCAGGGGACGAGCTGCCGCTGATGCTCACGCCGTAGCGGTCCTCGCTGGCGCCGGGGGCGAGCTCCGCCAGGCCTTCAAAGGAGCGGGACGCGGAGCCCTTGGTGCCGGGCCGGATGACGGCGATGTTGCGGATGAAGTCCTGGTCCACGGTGACGCCCGCGGCGCTGGAGCCCACGTCCAGGGTGGGCGGAGAGCCGACGACCTCGACGTCGGAACTCAGGTTGTCCGGCGCCAGCTCCGCGTTGAAGCGGATGGTGCGGTCGATCCTCAGCAGGATGCCGTCGCGGGCATAGGGCTGGTAGCCCTGGGCCTCGAAGCGCAGCGTGTACGTGCCCGGCGGAAGCTGGGGGATGCGGTACAGGCCGCTCTTGTCGGTGAGGACCGTGCGCTCGCCCTGCAACTGGGCCGAGGTGGCGGTGACCACGACGTCCACCAGGGGCTTCTTGTCGAGCGCGTTCGTCAGGGTCCCGGTGATGACCGAGTTGCCCTGGGCCCAGGCCCCGGCTCCCCACAACACGACCATGAGCCACAGCCCACGGATGAAACGGATTCGTCTGGACACGTCTGCGCCCCTCCCGGCGAAGGGGGCGAACTTTGTCGCAAAACGTGAGAAATCCACCAGCCCAAATCAAAAAGACTTTGCCGTCAGAGCGGAAAACGGCTGGCTCGCTGCGTCAGCAGACTGTGTCCGCGCGGAGTGAGGGGGAGGCGCACGGGCAGTTCGATAGCCTGCGGGACGGACGCGGCTTCCATCCCCTGCGCCATCGGCCCGGGTGAACTCACGACCTTCTCCACGCCGGAGCATTGCGGCAAGGGCGCTGGTGGCCGTGCAGGGCGTGCTCGCGGGCACGGCGGCCTTCGGCTTCGTGCTCTTCCTGATGCTGGGCGCATGGAAGCGCTCAGGGGATGTTCCAGGGCTCCGAAGTGAAGAGCGCGTGGAAGAGCGTGGTCTCCGGCGGCTTCATGAAGTTGACGTAGAGCGGAACGGGCGTCTGGGCGACTTCGAGGGGGAGCGCCGTGGCGCCGTAGTTCGCCTCGATGCGCTGCGCGACGACCTCCGCGATGCTTCGCAGTTCCAAGGGAATGGGCCCCAGGAACACCTTGGAGTCCAGACAGCGCTTCCCCACGTATTGATGCCGAACGCAGTGCACCGTGTAGACCGGGGCCAGGATGCTGAGATAGCCGGCGACGGTCCAGATGAACTGAGGCCGGCTCATGATGCGCTCGTAGGGGGGATAGACGAGAGCGCCAAAGCTGGGGTTCGCCAGGGGCGGCGTGTAGTCCCTGGCATCGCAGCCGGGAAGTGCTTCTCGAAGCGTCTTCACAAACGCCCCCCAGCGGGGTCTTTCCGAATTCTTCACCTCCCAGAGGGCCTCGTAGCGAAGATCCTCGGAACTGGGCTCCTGACGGAAGACATAGGACAGCTCGGCCCCCCAGTAGCGCCGAGCAACCGCGAGCAGGTCTTCCGCGGAAGGTGTCATGGCTTCCGGCCTCCGGCCCCCATGGAACTGGTGGCCTCGTGACACGTCGGAGCAACCCGTGAGCCCCGGACCGCACCACCGAGTGCCAGGGTGAAGGTGTCCCTGAACTGATTGCAGGCAAGCCCTAGTGCTGTGACAGGCGTGGTCGAACTGAACACAGTCTGGGCCGCCAGGTTCGCGCAGTCCGCTGAGATGCGCTGGGCTAGTTCCCGCGGAAGGGGTCCCAACGCTTTTGTCTCCAGGGGCATCCCGATGCCCAGCGTACACTTGAAGATTTCTCCCGTGTCACGCCGTAGCGGAACATGGACACAGGCCTCTCTCCAGCCTCCTGGCCCTGGCTCTGTCTGTTCAACGACCGTGACGAACCGGAAGTGCCGGGGCTGGAGGCTCCCCTCCACCACGGTCCCAGTCCCTGTCGCGCAGCCCGTGAGCAGCCACGCCATTCCCAGACATGCCGCCTGTCTCGTCGCGTCCATGGCCTTCCCCCCGGAAGACCGCCGACGTCACTTCGGAATCCTCTCAAGGCTCCATCGGCTCAGGGGGCAGGCTGTCCGCTGAGCGACGCGGCTGAATCGGCATATAAACGCCCGGATGACCTCACGCCTCGCGCTCTTCGCGGCCCTGTGCCTCGGCTCCTTTCTCTTCGGTCTGTCGATGCTGGCAACGGCGTTCCGTGGCGTCGCCGCGCTCCCAGTGGCGTTGGGTCTGGGACTGGGCCTGCTGGCCCTCGTCATCGTCACCTTGCGCCGGGCGCCACGCTGGCGGAATGAGGGCGCCTTCACGCTCTCCGGAAGCGCCTGGCGGTGGCTGTCGTTGGCGGGGGCGCTGCTCTCGGGGCTCGGCGCGACGGCCGTCGTCCTCGACAAACTCGCACTGCCACTGCCGTTCGGCGAGTGCTTGGGCTCGAGCTGCGAGGTGTCGTACGCGCTCACGCCGCTCGTGTTCGTGTCCAGCTTCCTCGGCGGATGGCTCGTGTCCGCGGCGCTGTTGGGCGCCTACGGACTGCTGCGAGCCATCTCTTCAGCCGCGGTGTGGGCCGTGGGCGTGTCCGTGGGGACCGGCGCGGGCCTGCTCTACCTGATTGTGCACATGGGACCCTAGAAGCCCCGCAGCGCTCCACCGTCGCAGGCGATGGACTGGCCGCTGATGTACGCGGCCGGCTCCGACGCCAGGAACGTCACCAGCGCCGCGAACTCCTCCGGCCTCCCCAGCCGCCGCGCGGGGATGTTCGGCGCCACCTTCTCGTCGGACAGGCCCAGGTCCTTCATCCGGTCCGTCGCGTGGTAGCCCGGCAGCGCCGCGTTCACCGTGATGCCATACGGCGCCACTTCATTGCTCAGGCTCTTCACCAGCCCCAGCAAGCCCGCACGCAGGCCGTTGGACACCGTGAGGTTGTTCATCGCCTCGCGCGCCGCAGTGGACGTCACCAGCACGATGCGGCCCCAGCCCTGTGCCTTCATGCCCGGCAGCGCTTCTTGAATCGCATCCACCGTGGCCAGCCACAGGCTCTGGAACCCTGTCTGCCATTGCTCCACCGTGATGGCCTCGAAGCCTCCGGACGGCGGGCCTCCCGCGTTCACCACCAGCACGTCCAGGCCGCCCAGCTTCTGCGTCACCTCGCGCACCAGCCCGCGCGCGGCCCCGGCTTGAGTCAAATCACACGGCACCGCCAGCGCCGCGCCCAGCTCCTTCGCCGCCTTCTGGAGCTTCTCCCCGCCTCGCGAGGACACCGCCACCGTCGCGCGCTCCTTCACCAGCGTGTCCGCGATGGCGCGCCCCAGCCCCGACGACGCGCCCGTCACCAGCGCCCGCCTACCCTTCAAGCCGAAATCCATCCGCGTGCTCCTCCATGAAAGGGGTCAGCCGGCCGCGAATCAGCTTCGCCGCCCGGTCCAGGTCCACGTCGTCCGGCCGCTTCAAGTCCTTCGCCAGCTCCGACACGATGCCGCCCGCGATGGAGCCCACGCCGTAAGCCAACCGGTAGGGCACCCGGCTGAAGCTCACCAGCGTGTAGCGGCTGACGAACTCGCCCGGGAACGCGTTGAGCAGCACCTTCTCCACGCCCTTCTCCAACAGGAAGCGCGGATCCGCGGTGCTGTCGCGCATCTCGATGAAGTTCTCCACCGCCATGTCCGCGATGGCGTCCGCGTTCGTCTTGCGCAGCCGCTCGAACTCACGGAACGCCGCCGCCCAGTCCGTCTGCTTCGACAAGAGCGCGTCCAGCACCACGCAGTCCTCGAAGCCGCAGTTCATTCCCTGTCCGTAGAACGGCACGATGGCGTGCGCCGCGTCTCCCAGCAGCAGCGTGCTTCCTCCCGCGTGCCACGGCGCGCACTTCACCGTCACCATCTGCCCGGTGGGCCGGGAGAAGAACTCCTCCACCAGCCCCGGAATCAGCGCCTTCGCGTCCGGGAACTGCTCCTGGAAGAACGCCTCCAGCGCGGCGGGCGTCTGGAGCGACGCGAAGCTCACCGGCCCCTCCCACGGCAGGAACAGGGTGCACGTGAAGCTGCCGTCTTCATTCGGCAGCGCGATGAGCATGTACGTGCCGCGCGGCCAGATGTGCAGCGCGTGCTTCTCCATCTGGAAGCGCCCGCCCTCGCCCGGCGGAATCGTCAGCTCCTTGTAGCCATGTCCCAGCGTCTGCGAGTCCGCCTGGGAACCCGTCTGCGATTGCAGCGCCTGCCGCACCGCTGAACCGGAGCCGTCCGTGCCGAACACCACCGCGTCGCGCACCTCGCGCGTCGCGCCCGTGGCTTCGTCCAGCACCGTGAGCGCCCCCGCCGCCGGGTCGGCCTGCGTCACCCGCTGACGGAAGCGGATGGACACGCGGCCCGTCCCTTCCGCCTGTGTCATCAGGAACTTGTTCAGCCAGCCGCGCGAAATGGAATTGATGTGCTGCGAGTCATCCTTCCCATACGGCTGGAAGGCCAGCTCGCCCTTCACCGGGTGGATGACGCGCCCGCGCATGGGGATGGCGTGCTTCAGCGCCTCCTCCTCCAGGCCCACCTGCCGCAGGGCGTGCAGGCCGCGCGTGGAGATGGCCAGGTTGATGGAGCGCCCCGCGTCCAGCGTCTCGCGGCGCATGTCCGCCCGGCGCTCCAGCACCTCCACCGTGTGACCCCGGCGGGCCAGGTACAGCGAGAGCAGCGACCCCACCAGGCCCGCTCCCACCACCGTCAGCTTCGACTCATTCGAGGGCATGGGCCTCCAGCGCCTTCACGAAGCGGAAGACGTCCAGGTACGTGTTGTAGAGGGGCGTGGGCGCGGCGCGGATGATGTCCGGCTCGCGGAAGTCGCAGATGATGCCGGCCGCGGCCAGCCGCTGGAGCAGCCGCTTCGGCTCGCCCTTGAAGCGCAGGGACAGCTGCGCCCCGCGCTGCTTCAGGTCTCGCGGCGTGGTGATGGAGACGTAGCCCGCGGGCAGCCGGTCCAGCAGGAACTCCAGGTAGCCCGTCAGTTGGTCGCTCTTGGTGCGCAAGGCCGCCATCGTCGCCCTGTCGAACAGCTCCAGCGACGAGCGCAGCGCCGCCAGCTGGAAGATGGGCGGGTTGGACAGCTGCCACCCCTCCGCGCCCGGCAGCGGGTCGAAGGTGGGGCCCATCTCGAAGCGCGTGGCCTTGTTGTGCCCCCACCAGCCCTCGAAGCGCGGCAGCTGGGGCGAATGCGCGTGGCGCTCGTGCACGAACACGCCGCCCAGGCTGCCCGGTCCGCCGTTGAGGTACTTGTACGAACACCACACCGCGAAGTCCGGCCCGTCGTCGTGCAGCGACAGCTTCAGGTTGCCCGCCGCGTGCGCCAGGTCGAAGCCCACCTTGCAGCCCTGCGCGTGCGCCACGCGCGTAATCTCGCGCAGGTCGAACGCCTGTCCGGTGAGGTAGTTCACGCTGCCCAGCATCACCAGCGCGAGCTCCTTCCCGTGCCGCTCGATGGCCTCCAGGATGTCCTCGGAGCGCAGCGTGTCCTCGCCCTCGCGGGGCATCAGCCGGACGATGGCCTCCTTCGGGTCGTAGCCGTGGAAGCGCGCCTGCGACGCCACCGCGTACTGGTCCGACGGGAAGGCGCCGCCTTCAATCAGGATTTTGAAGCGCTCACGCGTGGGCCGGTAGAACGACACCATCATCAGGTGCAGGTTCACCGACAGGGTGTTCATCACCACGACTTCAATGGGCTGCGCGCCCACCACCCGCGCCACCATGTCGGTGAGCTGCTCGTGGTAGGGCAGCCACGGGTGGCGGCCGTGCACGTGGCCCTCCACGCCCAGCCGCTCCCAGTCCTCCATCTCCATCTGCACGTACTTGCGCGCCTTGCGCGGCTGCAGCCCCAGCGAATTGCCCGCCAGGTAGATGGCCGGCGCGCCGGAGGGGGCGGGGGGGAAGAGGAACTCGTCGCGCAGGGGCCTCAGCGGATCCGCTGCGTCCAGACCGTAGGCGAACACATCCGTGTTCTCGTAGACAGGGGCCGTCATGGTGCGAAGTCCTCGTGCGAGCGCCCCAGCCACTCCAGGGCATTGCGGGAGAGCAGCCGCTCGCGCACGGAAGGCGCCAGGTCCGTCAGCGACTCGATGAGCGTGCCGGGCCGCTCCTCGCCCAGCGGGAAGGGGTAGTCACTGCCCAGCGCCACCTTGTCCGCGCCGAACAGCTTCACGATGGAGCGCAGCGTCTCCGCGTCGTGCACCAGCGAGTCCACCCAGAACCTTCCCAGGTAGTCGCGCGGCGCGACCTTGTTGTCCACCGCCACCAGGTCCGGGCGCACTTCGAAGCCGTGCTGGATGCGGCCCAGCGTGCCGGGGAACGCGCCGCCGCCGTGCGCGAACGCGAGCCGCAGCTTCGGCAGCCGCTCCATCACCCCGCCGAAGATGAGCGAGCAGATGGCCAGCGACACCTCCGCCGGCATCCCCACCAGCCACGGCAGCCAGTACTTCGTCATCTTCGCCTCACCCATCATGTCCCACGGGTGCACGAAGACGGCCGCGCCCAGGTCGCTCGCCGCCTGGAAGAAGGGGAAGAGGGCCGGGTCGGACAGGTTCAGGTCATTGACGTGGCTGCCAATCTGCACGCCCGCGAACCCGAGCGTGCGCACGCAGCGCTCCAGTTCCTTGACCGCCAGGTCGGTGGATTGGAGCGGCACCGTGCCCAGGCCCACGAAGCGCTTGGGCGCCGTCGCCACCGCGCCGGCCAGGTGGTCGTTGAGGAAGCGCGCCACCTCCAGGCCGTCCTGCGGCTTCGCCCAGTAGCTGAACAGCACCGGCACCGTGGACAGCACCTGCACCTGGACGCCGTGCGCGTCGCACTCGGTGACGCGCTGCTTGGGGTCCCAGCAGTTGCTCTCAATCTCGCGGAAGAACTTCCCGTCGTCCCGCAGCATCCGCGCGCGGCAGGGCGCGTGGTGGTCCAGCGTGATGAAGCCGCCGTAGCCGAAGCGCTCGGCGAAGCGGGGAAACTCCGGGGGGAGGAGGTGCGTGTGGATGTCGACCTTCACTGGGGCGCACCACCCCGCGTCACCTTCGTGCCGCACTTCTTGCACGTGCAGTTGTCAGGGTTGCCGTAGAAGTGCTCGAACACCGGTGGCAGCTGCGTCACCAGGTTGGTGACGTGCAGCGACTCCTCATAGAGCTTCTCGCCGCACTTCGGGCACAGCCACAGGAACGAATCCAGTTCCTGCGGCTGGCGGCGGCGCTCCAGCACCAGCCCGATGGTGCCCGCGGGCCGCTGCGGCGAGTGCGGCACCTTGGGGGGCAAGAGGAAGATCTCGCCCTCGCGGATGGGGACGTCCTGCACCTGCCCCTCGTCGATGACGCGCAGGGTGATGTCGCCCTCCAGCTGGTAGAAGAACTCCTCGCCCTCGTTGACGTGGAAGTCCGTGCGCGAGTTGGGCCCGCCCACCACCGTGACCATGAAGTCCCGGTCCGCCCACACCTGCTGGTTGCCCACGGGCGGCTTGAGCAGGGGGCGGTGCTCGTCGATCCACTTCTTGAAGTTGATGGGGGTCAGTCGGCCCATGTCACTCGTCTCCAATGGTGGCGATGCACTTGAGTTCAATCGCGATGGGCGTGGGCAGCGCGTTGATTTCCAGCGTGGTGCGGCACGGCGGGTTGTCCTTGAAGTACTCCGCCCACAGCCGGTTGTACGTGGGGAAGTCCCGCTTCATGTCCGTGAGGTACACCGTCACGTCCACCAGCCGCTCCCACGACGAGCCCGCGTCCTCCAGGATGGAGCGCACGTTGCGGAACACGGAGTGGCACTGCGTCTCGATGTCGTACGAGACGATGTTCCCCGCCGCGTCCAGCTCCACGCCCGGAATGGCCTTGCTGCCGCGCTCGCGCGGGCCCACGCCGGAGAGGAACAAGAGATTTCCCACACGGCGCGCGTGGGGATAGAGCCCCACCGGCTCCGGGGCCTTCTTCGAATCGATCCGCTCGCCAGCGCTCACGTGTCGCTCTCCAGGCTCAAAGCTTGATGCAGACGTTCTTGGGCTCGGTGAAGAAGCGCAGCGCGTCCCAGCCGCCCTCGCGGCCCACGCCGGACTCCTTCACCCCGCCAAACGGCGTGCGCAGGTCGCGCAGCATCCAGGTGTTCACCCAGACGATGCCGCTGTGCAGCCGGGACGCGAACCGGTGCGCGCGCGCCAGGTCCTTCGTCCACACGCTGCCAGCCAGGCCGTAGCGCGTGGAGTTGGCCCACGACAGCACCTCCTCCTCGTCGTCGAAGGGCATGATGGTCGCCACCGGGCCGAAAATCTCCTCCTGGTTCGTGCGGCACGTGGGCGCCAGGCCCTCCACCAGCGTGGGCTCGATGAACCAGCCGTTCGCGCAGCGGCCGGGCACGCTCGCGCGCTGACCGCCGGTGAGGATGTTGCCGCCCTCCTGCTTCGCGAGCGCGATGTAGCCCATCACCTTCTCGAAGTGCTCGCGCGACACCAGCGCGCCCTGGTCCGTGCCGTCCACCAGCGGGTCGCCCACCTTGAGGGCCTTCGTGCGCGCGACCAGCGCCTCCTTGAAGCGCGGATAGAGCGAGCGCTGCACGAAGATGCGCGGGCCGCACAGGCAGATCTGCCCCTGGTTGGCGAAGGACGAGCGCAGCGTGGTGGCCAGCGCGTCGTCGAAGTCGCAGTCCGCGAAGATGACGTTGGGGTTCTTCCCGCCCATCTCCAGCGACAGCTTCTTGAACGCGGGCGCGGCCACGCGGGCGATCTCCGCGCCCGTGCGCGTGCTGCCGGTGAAGGAGATGGCGCTGACCTCCGGGTGGCGCGTGAGCGGCCCACCGACGTGAGGCCCCAGGCCGTGCACCAGGTTGAGCACGCCCGGCGGAATCCCCGCGTCGCGGCACACCTGCGACAGGAGGAAGGCCGTCATCGGCGTCACCTCCGACGGCTTGGCCACCACGCAGTTACCGGCCGCCAGCGCGGGGGCGATCTTCCACGTGAGCAGGTACAGCGGCAGGTTCCACGGCGAGATGCAGCCCACCACGCCCAGCGGCGAGCGCAGCGTGTAGTTGAGCGCCACGCCGTCCATGGGGTGCGCTTCGCTGGAGAACTGCGTCGCCGCGTCCGCGAAGAACTCGAAGTTGAGCACGCTGCGCGGGATGTCCACCGTGCGGGCCACCGACAGCGGCTTGCCCGTGTCGATGGACTCCGCCCGCGCGAAGGCGTCCAGGCGTTCGTGGATGAGCCCCGCGATGCGGCGCAGGTACCGCGAGCGCTCCATCGCCGGCAGGGCGGACCACGCGGGGAAGGCCCGGCCCGCGGCCTCCACGGCGGACTGCACGTCCGCCTCGCGCGAGTCCGGCACGTGCGCGTAGAGCTGGCCCGTCGCGGGCTCCGGCTTGTCCAGCCACTGGCCGCCCGCCGCGGGCACCAGCTCACCGCCGATGTAGTTGAGGACCTTTTCCAAGGCGCGCCCTCCTCAGGGAGACGCGGCAATGTATGTCGCGGCCGTCCGCCGCCTCCAGGATTCCGAACAGTCGGCGTCGGATGGCGCTCGCTTGCGCGGCCGTCTGGCTCCCAGCGTCTCCGGGACCCGCTCCACAGGTGAATCCTTGGTGGAATTGCGGGCCGGGCATGGAAAAGATTCGCGCATGACCTCGACTGTGGATGTAGCAGCCCTGGCTGGAATCCTGGACGCGGCGCGGCGCGAGCGGCGAGAGGTGCCGCCCCTGTCGCACGCGCACCCGACCCTGACCGTGCCGGATGGCTACGCGGTGCAGGCGGAGGGCATCCGGCTGCGCGAGGCCCAGGGCGAGCGGGTGGTGGGCCTGAAGATGGGCTTCACGTCGGAGGCGAAGCGCCAGCAGATGAACCTGGGCTCGCCCATCTTCGGCGTGCTCACGGACCGGATGCGCGTGCAGCCGGGCGGCGTGGTCAGCGTGGGCGCGGGCATCCACCCGCGCATCGAGCCCGAAATCGCCTTCCGCACGTCGAAGGAGCTCAAGGGCACCGTGACGCGGGATGAGGTGCTGGACGCGTGTGACGCCGTCTTCGCGGCCATGGAGGTCCTGGACTCGCGCTTCGTGGGCTTCAAGTACTTCAGCCTGCCGGACGTGGTGGCGGACAACGCGTCGTCGTCGCTGTTCGTGCCGGGCACCCTGGAGCGCGCCCCGCGCGAGCTGGACCTGACGAAGCTCCAGATGCGCATGGAGGTGAACGGCAAGGTGGAGGGCGAGGCGCGCTCGGACGCCATCTCCGGCGACCCGGTGGTGTCCCTCATCCAGCTGTGCGCGCTGCTCGCGGAGCGCGGCCAGGTGCTGCCCGCGGGAAGCCTGGTGCTGTCCGGCGCGGCCACCGCCGCGTACCTGATGAAGCCCGGCGACCACGTGCGCCTGTCCGTGGACGGGCTGGGCACCGTGGAGGTGACGGCGGCGCCATAGTCCGGCGACGCCTCAGTACAGCAGGCCGTCCTTCGGCTGGACGGGCGGAGGCAGCTCGGCTTCGCCCAGCATCTGCCGCAGGTTGATCTCGATGGTGCGGCACAGCGCCGTCATGGGCGTGTCGCTGACGGCGTCCTCGAAGGGGGTCTCCACGTCGCGGCCCACCGCGTCCAGGGCGATGAAGAGGAACGCGATGATGGCGGTGACCAGCGGCGTGAGCACGCCCAGGTCCGCGACGACGCCCAGGGGCAGCATGGCCAGGTAGGCGCGCACCATGGCGTGCGGGAGGATGTCGTACTGGCGGGGCAGGGGCGTGTTCTTGATGCGCTCGCACGCGCCCAGGTGGTTGGTGAGCTCCGTGAGCGTCTCGTCCATCGACACGCGCATGTAGACCTTCTCCGGGTGCTCGATGTCGCTGTAGATGCGGCGCATGCGCGTGCCCATCCACAAGAGGATGGCGGCGGGCACGTTCTGCTCCACGCGCAGCGCCTCCAGCACGGACGGGCGGAAGAACGGGGTGATTTCCGGGAAGGGGTCCTGCCGCCGCAGGTGGCAGCGCAGCGCGTTCACGAAACCGATCTGCGCGTAGACGAGCTCGCGCGCGTCCTCGGTGATGCCCTCGAACATGCTGGTGATGCCCCGGGGTGTCTCCACGCCCGGGTGGAGGAACGTGGCCAGGTTCGCGCGGGGCGCGCCCGGGCCGCGCAGGTCGCGCGCGTGGCCGAACTGGTCGCGCACCGCGCCGTCGCCCACCTTGGACCAGGCGGGCGCCAGCGCGGGCCCCTCCGGCTGCACGGCCACCTGGACCAGTCGGGACGCGGCGGAGGGCGTCTCCGGGGTGCCGTCGCTGCGCTGGGCGCGGGGCGCGGGCAGGAAGGTCAGCACCTGCCGGGCGAGCGTGCGCGACGCGTTCACCAGCCCGCCCCAGATGGTGCGCGCCTCCCACCAGCGCTCGTAGGCGGAGTTGTTGCGGAAGCCGAGCAGCACGCCCAGCGCCGCGGCCAGCAGCGTCACCGGCAGCGCCGGCACCGACAGCCACCTGGCGCCCAGCGCCTCGTAGCCCAGGGAGATGGCCAGCGCGAGGGCGATGTGGACGACGACGGGGCGCCCCGTGTAGCGAAGGATGATCCGCCAGGACAGCATCCGACCGACGATCATCTCGCGGGGCTCCTCTGCGGCGCGGGTGCTGCGTGAGGAGCTGGATGTAGTGCTGCCCCGGAGGCGCGGCAATGCGCCGCGTCACCTTCGCGCCTTCCTCCGGGCCGGAAGTCCCCTCCGCACGCCCGGGGAGCGTGCGGAAGCGGACGGAAGGACGCGTGCGCCCGTCAGGCCCGCGACTTGGTGAAGACGATGCTCGCGCCCGTCGCCGGCACCGTCACGGTGAAGGTGCGCTCCACGGTGGCCAGGCCGTTGCCGCCGCGCGACGCCAGCTCCAGGAAGAACGCGCCCGTGGTCTTCAGGTGGAACGACTGCGCCCACGACTCGGACAGCGCCTTGAACGCGCCCTTGAAGACGGCGGGCGAGCGCTGCTCGCTGTTGCGCAGGTCCAGCAGGCCCGCGCGCAGGTCGTGCCACTTGGACACGGTGCCGGGGTTCTTCTGGATGACCTCCGCGAACGTCAGCATGCCGTTGCCCAGCAGCCCTTCGACGTACGCGAAGTGCCCGACGAGCGGATTCTTCTTCAGGGTCGCGGCGGCCATGTTCGCGGCCATGGCGGCGGGCCAGTCATGCTCCAGGTACGCCTTCCACAGGGGCGCGTAGACGGACTCACGCACCGCGGGCCGGTCGCGGCACGGCACGCCGTACCAGGGCAGGGCCCGGGCCAGCGCGCGAGCGAACGCGGAGTGGGCGTCCGGGTCCGCCGCGTGGGTGATGACGTCGCGCAGCGTCCGGTTGTCCAGCTTCAGCTCCACCCGCGTCTCAATCTCCTTGCCGCCGGAGGCGTCGCGGATGCGCTTGAGGACGTCCTCCTCCTCGGCGTCATCCAGCGCGCCCCAGACGATGGCCTCGTCCACGGCCTGGCGCAGGTCGTGGTCCGACAGCTTGCGAGCGTCATGGGCCAGGAGCAGGTACAGGCCCAGGTCGAGGTCCGCCACGGTGGGCGACTTGCGGAACTCCGCCATGTCCGCCTTGAAGTCCGCGGTCCAGTGCATGTACGGCGTGAGCAGCGTGCCCTTGTAGCTGCGCACGCCCAGGAACGAGACGCGCTGGGGCGACTCCTTCTCCAGGCTGTTGCGCTGCACCACCTGGGTGAGCTCGCGCGTGTCGCTGCCGCCCAGCGCCCACTTGCCCAGCTTCAGGGCGAAGCCCCAGGCCTTGGACTCCTTGTTGACCTCCTTCAGCAGGCACTGCTCCAGCGCCATGCCTTCGGCCTGCACGCGCTGCATCGCGCTGTCCATCCGTCCGGACACCAGCAGCGGGTGCAGCACGCGGGCCTGGGCGTCGGTGCACACGGTGGACAGGAGCGTGGTCTGCTCGCGCAGGCGCAGGTATTCGTAGCGGAAGCCCGCCTCGAACTTGGACTCGGCCAGGGCCTGGACGCGCGTGCGCACGTCCGTGCGGAGCTTCTCCCACTGCGTGCGCAGCGCCGTGGTGTTGGCCTCCAGCTCCCCGAAGCCCAGCCGGTCCAGGATGATGCGCAGGACCTTCGTCTCGTTCTCCGACAGCTTGCGCGCTTCCAGCTTCGTCATCAGGGAGTCGAACTCGGACAGCGGCACCGACAGGAGCCCTTCGAGCACGTGCTCCACCTGGGAGACGACGGCGGCCGGGTCGGTGAGGCTCGCCTCCACGTGCAGGCTGGCCGTCACGCCCGCCTCGCGCGCCACCACCTTCTTCACCTGCACGCGCACCTGACCGGCCGCGGGGCGGGAGAAGACGACGGCGTAGTCGTCCACCACCTTCACCCTGGCGGACACGGTGGCGCCCGCCTTGGCCTCGAAGGCGACCATCGTGCTGGCGGACAGGAGCTTCGTCAGCGTCTGGAGGTTGGACGTGTAGACGTCCGTCCAGTCCAGCGTCGCGGTGACGGACAGCTCGCCGCGCGCCTGGAAGGCGATGGCGTCACCCACGCCCAGCCTGTCCAGCGACGACGTGAGCAGGGGCAGCCGCAGCTCCGGCGCGTTCTTCTTCAGCGCGTCGCGCGCCTTCGTGTCCTGCGTGTGCCGGTGGTAGTCCGCGAGCAGCACGCGCACGTCGCCGTTGGCCGCGAGCGCCACATAGGGCAGCGGGAAGCCGACGTCCGCCTTCACGCGCGCCTCCACGCCGTACTTGAGCCACGCCTGGTCGCCGCCGTAGACGAGCGCCGGTGCCAGCTGCGTCGTCGCGTCGCCGGGGGCCTCGCCCACCACGCCCGCCGCGTCCACGTCCGCCGGGGCGTCATAGCCTTCAATGAAGCCGCGAGCGGACACGTCGAACGCGAACGTCAGGGGGCCCAGCTTCTCTCCCGCGGGCAGCGCGTAGCTGGCGGTCGGCAATTCCACGCGGATGTCCGAACCCTTGAGCGGCGCATCCGGCAGCACCTTCGACACTTCGTCCAGCAGCACCAGCTTCCACGACATGACGGCTCCCTCCCCGACGTCCACGGAAAGGCCGCATCCTACATCGCCGGTCCGACGTGGGAGGCCGGACGTGAAGCGGGCGCGAGCGACCCACCAGGGAGTCGCGCCACCGGTTCAGGGCACGTCGTGGACCTGATGGAGCGCGGGCGCGCCGTCCGCCTTCACCACCAGCGGCTCGGGCATCAGTCCCTGGATGCACGAGCGGATGCTGACCCGGGTTTCATCCACGGGCTCCAGCACCAGCGACGTCGTCCGCGTGGGGAGCGCGCGCGGCCACTGGCCCTTCTCCGCGTGGACCACGTCGACCTCGGCCAGGGCGATGAGGGCCTCGGAGCGCAGCGTGCGCAGCTCGATGGCTTCCAGGTCCTCGGACGACAGGCGCACCGATGGGGCCTCCGCCTGACGGAAGTACTCCCCGGCCTTCCAGGCCTCCAGGGCCGCCAGCGAGCGGCGGCGCTCCTCTGTAGGTTGATCCGCCACGGCAATGAGGCGGTCCGCGTCCTCCACCCACTGACGCCACTGGAGCCGGCGCGACAGGGCCGAGGGCTGTTCGGGCGCGTCGAACCACGTGGGAGGCAGCGCGGCGCGGCCTTCGTCGGTGAGCAGGTCGCGGAAGGCATGGAGCTGCGCGGCGACGGACTCCTCGTGCAGCGTCAGGGACACCGGCGGGAAGCCTTCATGCAGCCGGGTGAGCTGCGAGATGGCCTGGCGCTTGCGGGACAGGGAGGCCGCGTCGATGGCGTCCGCGCAGGCCCGCCACGCGCGCGCATGGCCGGCCGCGGACAGCCGCTGTCCCACGAGCCCGCCGCCCAGGGCCAGCTCCCGGCTGAGCGCGAGCGTGTCCAGGCACGTGTCCACCGCTGGATCCGCTTCCCCCCGCGAGACGAGCCGCCGCGTCTCCAGCGCCGCGTCCTCCATCACGTGGCGAAGCGCGTGGATCAGCGCGTCCCGCCGCGACACCTCCGGACCGGCCAGGGGACGCAGGTCCTCCGGAAGGCCACCGGACTCCGCGTGGGTGGCGGCGAGCACCTGCCGCAAGAGAGGCAGGCCCTGCTCCAGGGCTTCAAGGCGGGAGGCGGGAAGGTCCGTCACCGGAGCGCGTCCCTCCGTCACGGCCTCCAGGGTCGCGGCCTCCGCCGCGCTGGGAGCTGGCGTCGCGCGGGCCTGCTGGAGCAGCGCGGGCAGGAGCGGAACCATCGCGTCCCCGAAGGTGCCGGGCCGCGTGGCGGTGATGTGCGCCGGACGCGGGTGCTCCGCGTGCGTCAGCGTGTTCACCTCACGCAGCAGCCGTGCCTCCAGCGCCTCGGTGCGCAGGTGCTGATGCGCCAGCGCCCCGAGGCTCACGAGGACGGACAGGGACACGCCTCCCATGAGGGCGGGGAGGGGGCGCTTCAAGGCCATCGGGGACGGACTCCAGGAGGGGGACCTGGAATCTCGCACGAAACGCCGGAACCCCAACAGCCTCCCACGGAGCGCGCCGTTGGCTGGCGGGCAGGAGGCCCACCTTCAGGTCATGGCGCCTGTCAGGTCCTCTACCGGGCAGCCGCACCCGACCGGCGCAGCAGGAGATCCGCCAGCTCGCGCGCCTGCGAACGGATTTCCGGCACGGCCGTGGTCTCCCACAAGTCCCCCCGCCGCGTCGGACCCAGCGTGAAGAGGTGGGCGGAGGGCTGTCCGCGTGCGTCCAGCACCGCGCCGTCGGGCGCCGTCGCCAGCCCCATGCCCAGCGAGTCCGCGCGGGCCTGTCCCGACTCCAGCAGGCCACGCAGGACAGGCTGGCCGTGAGAGGCCGGATTCGACTCAGGCCCGGTGCAGTTGATGACGTGCTGCACGCGCAGCACCTGGGGCTCGCGCTCACCCCGGGGACGCAGGTGGACCGCCACCGCGTCCGGCTCCAGCTCGAAGCGGAGCACGCGGCCCGAGTGGAGCACCAGCCGTCCATCGCGCCGCCACGCGTCCATCACGTCGTGGATCTCCGGGGCCATGCGGTGGCGGTGCACCTCCCAGTACGCCCGCAGGTGGCGCAGGAACCGCCGCCGCTCCGGCTCCGACAGCCGCTGCCACAAGGGCGTCGTCACCGGCCGCAGCGAGTCCACCGCCGCGCGCCAGTCCGCGCCCGCCGCCGCCTGCGCGTCGACCTCCTGGCGCATCGTGCGCAGCACGTCGCGGACGCGCAGCGTGCTGAACGGCACCACGCTCTCCGCGGAAGGGGACGCGGCCTGCGTGGCGGTCTCCGCGTCGCGACAGCGGTCCATCTCCCGGCGCACCGAGCGCAACAGCTCGCGGATGCGCAGGGGCTCCGCCGCCGCGGGCGTCTTCGCGCCGTGCGCGCGGTGCGGGTGCGGCAGCAGGCCATGGCGCGACAGCGCGTGCACGGGGGCCTGATGCTCGCGCTCGCCCAGCGACAGCACCGTGTCCACCATGGTGAGCGCCGTGCCGATGAGCAGCACCGACTCACCGGCGCCGATGCCCTCCAGCGCCCCGGGCACCCACGGCGAGCGGTGGTAGCGCGCGCTCGCGTACAGCCCGCCGTCCGGCACGCGCAGGTCCGCGGGCATCGCGTTGCCCAGCGCCAGCACCGCGCACCTCGCCTCCAGGCTCTGGCCGCTCGCGAGCGACACCTTCACGCCGTCCCCGGTGTCCACCACCGCGGTCACTTCGTCGCGCGGCGTCTCCAGCTGGACGCCCGGCGCGGCCTTGGCGGCGGTGTCCTTCAGCACGAACTCCAGGTACTGGCCATAGCGGCGGCGCTCGGCGAACGCGGACGGCGGCGTGTCCGGTGCCTCCAGGCGCAGCCAGCGCAGGAAGTGCTCCGGGTCGTCCATCCAGGCGCTCATGCGGCCCGCCGGCACATTGAGCAGGTGCCGCGCGCTGGGGGTGGAGTACGCGACCCCCCGTCCCAGGCGCTCCCCCCGCTCCACGAGGGCCACGCGCAGGGGCGAACGGGCGCCCCGCAAGAGACAGGCCGCCAGCAGTGTTCCGCTGGCGCCCGCGCCGATGATGATCACGTCCTGCCGGGAGTTCACCGCGCGATTCTAGGGCCGGCCCCCCCGGATGCCATCCCTCCCGAGCGTCATCATCCGCTCGGATTGTCCGTCGGCCCACGGCCCCTGGCCCTCCGGGCCCACCGCCGCAACCCACCGTGGGACGGCGGGGCCCGGCGGACCTCAAACCGCCTGGCGTGCCCCGGGCTCCACGGGGAGGGAAGGGGCAGGGGGCGCGACCGCCAGCCGCTCCCCGATGCGGGTCAGTCCCTCGCCATCACGGGCGCGCGCATGCACCCGCGGATAGTCGGCGAACGCGGTGCCCAGCCACCGGTCCAGCACCACGGTGAACAGCCCGTAGTGCCCCTGATAGCGGGCGTGGTGCAGCGCGTGGAACGTGGGGGTGAAGAGGACGCGGCCCACCCAGGACGTCACGAAGCGCTTCGGCAGCCACTCCGTGTTGCCATGCCCGAACGCGTTGAGGACGTAGTTGGTCAGCATGTAGGCCAGGACGCCGGCCTGCGAGCCCGGCATCAGGTGCGTGGCCGCGAAGTGCATGCTGAGCCCGCCGCCCAGCAGCACCACCCGCTCCATCACGGAGAACGACAGCGCGGTGAGCGGCTCCGTCACCTACGCCACGTGGTGCTGCGCGTGGAAGCGGTAGAAGCGCGGCAGGTGCAGCAGCCGGTGCGTCACGTAGAACCACACCTCGAAGCCCACGAACATCCACGCGTACGACCACAGCGCCGTGGACAGGCTGGCCGGCGCCGTCAGCGGCCCGGTGAAGGACCGGAAGGTCCAGATGAGCACCGCGTCCGTCAGCACCACGCCCGCCGCCGCCAGCGCCTCGCTGCGCAGCTGCCCCTTCGACAGCTCCCGCCGGTACACCCGGAAGCGCTCCGCCAGCCGCGTACGCCACACCAGCCAGCCGCCCGCCACCGTCAGCAGCTTGAGGGTCCCGGAGATGAGCAGGACGAGCAGGAACAGCATCGGCAGCGACGGATTGTCGGGCAGCAGCAGCAGCATCACGGACCTCGCGAAGGCCAACACACCCCCCGGGCCAGCCTGCCCGGACACCCCATGGATAATGCCCGTTCCTGGTTATTGTCAAATCTGACAATAAGGCATCCGCGTTGAACGGAGGGGCCCGGTGGCTAGGATGGGCCGCGATGGCATCCAAGCGTCCCCAGGGCCGCGCTCCGGCCCGGCGCACCTCCGCTCCCCGTCGTCCCGCGAAGCCCGCCGCGCCCCGGAAGCGGCGCACCCCGGAGGAGGCGCGCGAGGCCATCCTCCAGGCCGCCGAGCCGCTGCTCGTGGAGCAGGGGCCGGACCGGGTGGGGCTGCAGGCGGTGGCGAAGGCGGCGGGGGTGAGCCACGCGCTCGTCACGCACTACTTCGGCACCTACGAGGCCCTGGTGCGCGAGGTGCTCCTGCGCCGCAACGAGCTTCTGGCCGCGTCCTTCCGGGAGCACCTGCTCTCGGGGGACACGCCGCCCGACGCCGGAGCGCTGCTCGAGCGCTTCTTCACCGTGGTCCAAGAGGGGCAGCACAGCCGGCTGATGGCGTGGGCGCTGCTCACCGGCCGCGCCGAGCACATGCCGTTCGTGCGCGCGCAGGGCCTGCGGCTGTTGGCGGACGCGCTGGAGTTCCAGGCAGGCCGCGTGGCGCAGGCGCAGGGCACGCCGCCGCCCTCGCGCGACACGGTGGACATGACGCTGCTGGTGGCGCTGTGCGCGTCGCAGTGGTTCCTGCTCGCGCGCGAGGTGCTGCTGCCCGTGATGGGCCGCCCGGCGGACGCCACGTCGGACGCGCGGTTCCGCGAGGTGCTCGGCGGGATGCTGGAGCGGTCGCTCGGGGTGAAGCCGCCCGGCGGAGGCTGATCAGGTCCAGTCGGCCTGCGAGCGCTGCGCCTGCACGAAGGCGCCCGCCACCGGCAGGGTCACGCGGAAGACGCTGCCCCGGCCGGGCGCGCTCTCCATCGTCAGCGTGCCGCCCAGCGACGTGACGATGCCATGGCACACCGCGAGCCCCAGCCCCGTGCCCACGCCCAGCGGCTTGGTGGTGAAGAAGGGGTCGAAGATGCGCTCGCGGTGCTCGGGCGCGATGCCGCAGCCGGTGTCGCGCACCTCCACCAGCACGTGGCCGGGCTCTCCGGGGCGCGCCACCACGCGCACCTCGTTGCCCTCCGCGTTCCCAGGGGGGATGGACTGCGCCGCGTTGAGCAGCAGGTTCAAGAACACCTGCCCCAGCCGCGAGCCGTTGCCCTGCACCGGCGGCACGCCGTCGCACTCCACCACCAGCCGCGCGCGGTGCCGCAGCTCGTGCATGGCCATCTTCGCCGCCGTGCGCACCACCGCGGCCAGCTCCGCGGGCCCGCTGCCCACGTCCTCCGCGCGCGACAGCGTCTGCAGGTCGCGCACGATGAGCCGGATGCGCTCCGCGCCGTCGCGCGTCTCCGCCAGCGCTTCCAATATCTCCTGCCGGTCCTGCTCCGACAGGCGCTCCTTCTGCTGCAGCTCCTGGTGGATGTACTCCAGGTTGCTCAGGATGAAGGCCAGCGGGTTGTTGATTTCATGACCCACGCCCGCCGCGATGCGCCCCAGCGCGATGAGCCGGTCCGCGAAGAGCAGCTGGGTCTGCGTCGCGTGCAGCTGCTCCAGGCTGCTGGACAGCTTCGCGTTGGCGGCCTCCAGCGCCGCGGTGCGCTCGTGCACCGTCTCTTCCAACAGCCGGTTGTCCGCGCAGGGCGTCTCCACGGCGCACCGGACCTTGGCGCCGGGGCCGGGGCCCAGGCGCTCGAAGGCCTGGCGGAGCGTGCCCCGCCGCCGCGTCATCACCGCCAACCGCCCGACCTTCGCTCGTAACGTCATCGCGGCCCGCTCCACCCACGTCCATCCCCGGCCGTCACCGCTCCTCGGGGCGGGGGTCCCTGCTTTCGGGCACGGCCTGTGGACGACCATCCAACACTGCCGCCCCGTGCCCGGCAAGGTGTGCGCGAGTACGTGATGCTGTCGAGCGGACACCGCTTGGGTTTCACGTCCCGACTGTCATTTTCCACTGGGGATTCGGGCGCGCGGGAGTTGAACACCGCACGCCCGGAGGCATCTGGACACACGGCCGGGGTGGGGCCGAGGTCGTCCATGCCAGCGCGTTTCACCACTGGTTCAACACAGGTGCGTTTCGCTTCAGGCGCCGCAGTCCGCGCGGCAGCTGTCCGCCGTGGTGCCGGAGCCCGCGTGCTCGGTGAACTGGCACACGCCGTCGCCGCAGCGGAACAGCTCCGTGGGCTTCACGCGCGTGGTGATGGCCGGGTACGTCTTCCCGTTGTACGTGCAGTGCGTGTAGTAGGGCTGGCTGGGGTCCGCCTTGGTGCAGAACTGCGCGCAGCTGCCAATGTTGGTGATGGGCGCGCAGGAGTCCGCCTTCAGCGACAGGCCGCACGCGCGCGTGGAGCTCTCCGCCGCGCTGAAGTCGCGGTCGCGCGCCGCGAACAGGCCGTCGTTGGTGAAGAGGTTGCCGAAGAAGCACGCCTCCCTCGCGTTGAACTGCGACAGCTCCTCGGCGGAGTAGGGAATCGCCGCGCCCTCCGCCGTGCGGCCCAGCACGGACAGCGCGATGTGCAGGCCGTACTTGTTCGCGTGCGCCGCCAGGCACGCGCTCACCGCCTGCTGCTCCGTCACCGTCGCGGCCTTGCCCGCCGCCCAGCCCGGCGCCAGGCCCAGGTTGCCCGGCCACGTGTACTTCTCCCCGGTGGCCGTGGACTGGAAGGTGCGCGTCTGCCCTTCCGGCACCGCGCACTTCACGATGTACGCCATCACCATCGGCGCCGTGTCCGCGTTCTGGCTGAACCACTCGTTGAAGCCCTGCGTGGACAGGCCGTTGACGGTGAGCCCGTTGACGGTGAGCCCGTTGACGGTGAGTCCGTTGACGGTGAGCCCGTTGACCGTCAGCCCGTTGTCCACCTGCTGCGCCTGCTCCGCCGACGCGGGATCAGCCCCCAGCACGGCATCCTCCGGCATCGCGCCACCGCAACCCGCGAGGGCGAACAGCGCCCCCGTCATCAACACCGCCTTGAGGGGTTGGCGTGAGGCAACTCGGTTCCACCACTCGCTGCATCCACTTCCAGGCCGAAAAGCAGGGGTGAGGCGCATGTAGGGGCTCCCGCTCGAGGGAAGTCGGAGGTCCGACTTCCAGAATGTCAGGCAGTCCAGGCTTTCAGCTAGAAAGGTGCTGAAACTGTCAGACAGGGGAATCGTGACGGATTCAGGATCTAAAATAAATACGTCTTCGTCAAAAAATTATGGTGTGGGTCCAATTCTCACGGGGTCAGACGTGTGCCGGTGAAGGGCATGGGACCACAGGCGACAAGTGGGATACGGCGGGGGGAGGAGGAGTG
>NZ_RAVY01000159.1:0-22804 GCF_003611625.1 Corallococcus sp. CA054B | reverse complement strand
CCCCCGTCCTGGCTTCACCCGCGGCCCCCGCCGGGCCGGGCCCCTCCCGCGACGAGCTGGTGGAGCTGCTGCGCATCCGCCCCGCGCGGGCGCTGGGCATGGCGGCCCTCCACCTGGGCGTGTGGGGGCTGGCCGGCGTGGGGCTCGCGCACGTCAGCGGCTTCTGGCTGAAGCTGCCCCTGTGGCTGCTGGCGGCCCAGGGCGTCATGGGGCTCATCCAGCTGGACCACGACGCGTGGCACGACACCCTCTTCCCGAGGCCCTGGCAGAACCGCCTCTTCGGCAACGGGCTCAGCCTGCTCGTGGGCATCGCCTACGAGCCGATGCGGCACGACCACCTCGCGCACCACCGCTGGAACCGCACCGAGAAGGACCCTGACGCCTACAACGCGGGCCGCCGCTCGCCCGGGCTGTGGGCACTCTTCTACGCCACCGTGCTGCTGGGCCTGCCGCTCAGCCTCGTCTACTTCAACGTCCTCTACCCGGTGCAGCACTTCGACGCCGCCCGCCTGCGCCGCCATGCACGGGTGCTGCTCGGCTACGGGGCCTTCTACGCGCTGCTCTTCTGGCTCCTGGCGGGCCACGGGCTCCTCGGGAGCGCGGTGGAGTGCTGGCTCGTGCCGGTGCTCTTCGCCAGCCCCCTCAACGGGCTCAAGTCCATCTCCGACCACCACGCCAACGTCTGGCGCGGCGACCGCTTCCACACCGCGACGACGGTGCGCAGCACCCGGCTCGTCACCTTCCTGTGGAACGGCCTCAACCACCACCTGGACCACCACCTCTACCCGCGGGTGCCCGGCTACAACCTCGCGCGGCTGCACGCGCGCCTGCGCCCCCAGCTGCTCGCGCGCGGGGCCCCCGTCTTCGACAGCTACCTCCACGTCATGTGGCGGGCCCTCCTGGCCGGCCCCATGGTGGTGGAGGAGGACGTGCGACTCGTCACCCTGGAGCGAAAGCGCCCATGAACGCCCTGCGCCGGCTGTACGCGGACATCCGCTACGAGGACGGCCGCTGGCCGCTGTCCCGGTGGGACCTCAACCTGCGCTACATCACCAAGAGCCTCCTGCAC
This sequence comes from Corallococcus sp. CA054B, assembly GCF_003611625.1. Lineage (NCBI taxonomy): Bacteria > Pseudomonadati > Myxococcota > Myxococcia > Myxococcales > Myxococcaceae > Corallococcus > Corallococcus sp. CA054B. The sequence goes on along the minus strand of NZ_RAVY01000159.1, from coordinate 21,735 downwards.
CTGCCACAGCCGCGCTCGGCCGAAACCGGGGAGCACTTCGCGCGAGTCGCCCGGCACGTCGCCTCGGGGAGCTGGCGGCACGCGGGCGCGCCAGGGCTCCGGCTGAGCGCCGTGGGCGACATGATGTGGATCCGCAGCGGCTTCCACCGCGCCCTCTCTCCCGGCGTCCGGGAGGTGATGGCGAATGACGCGGTGGCCTTCGCCAACCTGGAGACGCCGGTGGACCCGGCGCGGCCCGTGCCCCGGCGCGTCTACGAGACGCTCCACTACAACGCCCCGCCGGACTACCTCGCGGCCTGGGAGGGCACGGCGCGCCACCGCGTCTTCTCCCTCTGCAACAACCACGCGCTCGACCAGGGCGCCGAAGGGCTGGAGCGGACCCGGGGGATGGTGCTGGCCTCCTCCCGGCACCGCTGCGTGGGAGGCCCCCGGCCGGAGGACGCGGTGGCCGCCCTGGAGGTGGACGGGGTGCGGATGGGCATCGCCGCCGTGACGTATGACATCAACCACCTGGTGGGGGCGCCGCCCGCCGGGGTGCCGGTGACGCGGCTGGGCAGCCCCTTCCACGCGCCGGACTGGGAGCGGCTGGGCGCGCTCATCGACGCCGCTCGCGCGGTGGGGCCGGACCTGGTGGTGCTGATGCCGCACTGGGGCTTCGAGTACGAGTACTGGCCCGAGGCCCTCCAGCGCGAGCATGCCTACAGGCTCATCGAGCGCGGGGCGGACCTCCTCCTGGGCGCCTCGCCGCATGTCCTCCAGCCGGTGGAGTGGGTGTCCATCGACGGCGCGGACGCCACCTGTCCCACGCAGGTGCGCCGGGGCGGGCCCGCGCGGATGGGGCTCATCGCGTACTCGCTGGGCAACTTCCTGAGCATCATGCCCACGCTGGCGTGCCAGACGGGGGCCGTGCTGAAGCTCGCGCTCGCCCGGGACGCGCGGGGCGTGCTCCAGCCGGTGGAGCTGCGCGCGGTGCCCACCGCCTGTGGACGGGGACTCGGCGGGGAGGGGTTCCTCGATGCGGGCGTGGTGCGCCTGGACGAGCTGCCCCCAAAGCGGGCGGCGCCGCACCTCGCGCATGCCCGGCGGACGTTGGGTGCGCTGCTTTCGGACCGGAGGGACTGAGGATGTCGTCGCTTGAGGAGCAGTTGGAGGCGCTCACCGTTGGGATGGCGCGGCAGGTCGCGAGCTGGCTGCCGACGGTGACGCCAGAGCGATACGTGGCGTTCCTCGACATGATGTACCACTACACGCGGCGCAGCGGAGACCGGCTGCGGCTCGCGGCCGAGCGCGCCACGCTCCCCGAGCTGAAGGCCTTCTTCGCGGAGCTGGCGGGGGACGAGCAGGCGCACTACCTGCTGGCCAGGGCGGACCTCGCGGCCTTCGGGCGCGAGCCCTCGTCCGACGCGCCTCGCGAGGTGGCCGACTTCCACGCCTTCTGGGAGGGCATCGGGCCGGAGCGGCAGCTCGCCTTCCTGGGCGCACTGCGCGTGCTGGAGGGCGTGGCGCGGCACCTGGGGGGCGAGGCCCGCCAGGGGCTGGGGCGGCTCGGGCTGGAGCGGACCCAGGCGCGCTTCATCCTCGTCCACCTCGACGTGGACCTGGAGCACGGCGCGAGGGCCCAGGCGCTCTGCGCGGCGCTGGGGGCCGGGCACCCGGAGCCGCTGCTCGGAGGGGCCCAGCGGGCCGCTGACTTCTGGGTGGCCATCCACCGCGCGGCGCTGGCCGGCGAGGCGCGGCCTTGAGCGGGCGCCTCAGCGCACAAAAACGCCCTGCTTCCAAGAGGTTGGCAAGCAGGGCGATGACCCCGACAGGAATCGAACCTGTGGCCTGCGGTTTAGGAAACCGCCGCTCTATCCAACTGAGCTACGGGGTCGAAAGGTCGCGGGCGTTATAGCAGGCGATCCGAGGCACGCAACGGGTCTGATGCGCCTCTGTCGCGCGCTGTCCACGCCAAGGCCGGATGAATACCCGCCATCCGGCCAGGGAAGAGGCGGTAGCAGGACTCAGCAATCGAGGATGCAGATCTCGTAGCGATTGCGACAACCCTGCATACATGCCGAGCTGGTGGGGGAGCACTCAGAGACGCACTTGTTGCGTTGGTTCTGACACTTCTGCGCGCAGGTGACGGCGGCTGCGTGAGGGTCATTCATTCCGGGCGCTTCCTCGGCCTGCACCTCACTGGACGGCGCTGTGTCGAGGGGCTGCTCGGATTCCAATGGCCCGCAGCCCGCCGCGAACATCAGACTGCCAAGCGCGACCAACCACTTCATACGGCTCGTCATGGCGCTACCTCCGTGTGTGGAATGGATGAGCGGATGATAATCCCGAATTGTGAGTAAACCATTGGGAGAGGCGGCAAAGTGCGGATGGGTTTGTTGGAGGCGGAAACGTTCATTGGCGGTGTTTGAGTTGTTGTTGTGTATGTGACGCTCTCCGCGGCAACGATGCATGGTGGGGCGACACGCCGTGCCTTCGCAGGTCCTCGGCAGCGCTATCCTGGCGAGGAAGTACAAACGCCCAAACCAGGAGAAGCACATGCGCGCAGCAATCATTGCCGGGCTGATGGCAGTCGGAATGCTGGCGGGGTGTGGCGGTCCGGCAAGCGATGAGCAGGCGGCTGGAGCAACTGCTTCGGTCGATGCTCTCGCCAGCGCCTGCCTTGACGCGTGCAAGGCGACTTACGTCGCATGTATGCGTGCCGCCCACGGCAGCACCAGCGAGCAGCAGGCATGCACGGAGGACTATGTCGCCTGCAACCAGTCCTGTTCGTCACCGAGTGCCACCCAGCATGAAGGAAACCAGGTCCATGCCGCGGGGCTCCCTCCCGACAACATTTGCCATATCGAGTGCTGGGGCGGGCCCGCCGCCGGGACCACGGCGGCCCCTTACGCGGCCACTCTTCAGGAGTGTTTCAACCACGTCAATGACATCTGCGCCGTGGCGAGCGGTGGTTGGTATTTCTTCACATATAACGGTCAGAGCTGGGCCAACTAAGAGGGTGTTGTCGAGCCTTGGCGCGGTGAGGACATGGAGAAGAGCTATCCTCCCCCATCCCTGGGTAGGCCCGCACCCCATGGCCGCATGCTCTTGCACCAGAGGCCAGACCCGCAGGGCCACCCATATTGATTGCCATTCATTGCGGGGCCTTGAAGAATGGTAATCGTCTCGAAACCACCTCTCAAGGAACGACATCCACCGCGGGTCAGGAGTCTGCGCAAGTCCTCTGCCGACTCCTACGACCATCACGATGACGGGGCCCGATTCCTTCACGGAAGTCTCCGGGAGCTTCACGGCGAGCTGGTACCGCTCGCCCTGAGCCTGGACGGGGCCGGATGGGCTCTGGCCCATGCGGCCCCTGGGGCAGGCCTATCTCGGCCCCCTGACCTCGTCTGGGAACTCAACGTCCACGCCGCGGGCGTCCCCCAGGCCGATGACGCGGACTACCGCAAGAGAGTGGAGTCGCCATCGTCGCGCGGCACCTGGCGGGTTGCCAGCGCTCGGCGCAGCATGGTTTCCGTCCATTCGAGTTCTTCTCGGGACAGCCCCGCCCCCATCCGCACGAAGCCCTTCTTGTGCTCGATGACGACGGTCAAACTCCCGAAGAACTCTTCCTCCGGCTCACGCAGGTCGATGTCCTCGATTTGCGACGCTGGGAGTCGTGTGACTTCTCCCGGCTTCCCGCCCCCGGTGCGCGAATGCTCAATCCCCCGTGAGGACGCGGCGAGCGACCAACCCCTATTGACCTCCCGAATGACACTCCACAAAAGGAGTCCTCCCAGACAAAGGAAGACGGCGAGGGCCATCAGCGGCTCCGCGGAGGTGAGCTGTCGGAGGCCGTACGTGCGCACCCAGGCCAGCCCGAAGACGGTGGGCCCCCCTACCGCGATGGCAAGCGCGATGCCCGCCTTCACTACGAACAGGGGCCTCCAGCCGCAGCCTGGCAGCTGCAACACCAGACCCTGAGCACCCTGCCGGACCCGGATACGACTGCCTGGAGGGAGTGACGGTGGCGCCTGATCGCGTTCAAGTGGCGCTGCTTCGAGACGGGCGTCCACAGGGCGCGCATGCCCGCCGTCCACGCTCAAATCAACGCCCAGGAAACGGGAGAGGGCTTGGGCGAGCTCCAGCGCCTCGTCCCGGTCGTCAGTCCCCGACACCGCCACGGTTCGTGTCGGGGACTTCAACTCCACTGAGTAGAAGCCCCAGTCGCTGGAGCCTCCCCCAGCCTTTCCGCGGGGGGAGAGGGCCACGGACGTAAAAGACCCGAGCGGGTGCGTGTTCGCGGAGAAGAACACTCCGACACCGGACCGCAGCTTCAAGAGCTGCGTTTCCTTGTTCAGCAGCGCTTTCCAGTCGGACGTCAGGTCGTGGGCGGCCCACAAGCAGGCGAGGAGCGCCATGGCCCATGCCGGCCACGCGCTCCAGAGGGAAGGCACGAAGAGCGCGACGCCGGGAAAGCAGAGGGCCGCGATCAGCGCAACCCTGCACGCCCCTCTCACGACGCGAGGTACGTCACGCTCAATGGTCAGGTGAGGGCCGAAGGCAGCCCACCGATGGGATCCGCATCGCATCTGGACGAGGCTAGGCGAGGGAGGCTCGCGGGGAGAAGGACCTGTTCCTTCGCCTTGGCCTTCGCGCCCTCCCAGCGCTGGATGGAGCTGTAGTTGAGCGGGATCCACCGGTAGCCCTTGCCCTCCGCGCTCAGCCGGCCAAGGCCGGGAAGGGGCATGTGCGCGAGGCCGATCAGATCGCCGCGCTTCGCCGCTTCCGTGAACGCACGCGCCCGCTGCGCCGCGGCCGCCGCTGCCTCTTCTCGCTCTCCGACATCCCACACCCTTCCATCACACGGGGGCCACGGAAGCGGGGGACGCTCAAGGTGTCTAGGGCGCGCTCATGGGGGCTGAGTAGTGCACTGGCGGTGACTCGCCTGGGAAGGTGGGGATCCGGTCGAGGAACTGCTCGTCCACGAAGCACCAGGCCCAGTTCTCTCCAGGCTCGAACGATTTCATGACCGGATGGGCGCTGGCGTGGAAGTGCTGGGTCGCGTGGCGTGACGGCGAGTCGTCGCAGCAGCCCACGTGCCCACAGGTCAGGCACATCCGGAGATGGACCCAGTCCCCTCCGTCCTTCAGACACTCCATGCATCCGTGGCCGCTGGGGTGGACGGGAGCCGTCCGGTGCTGCTGGGTGTCTTCCAGGTGGGGACATGCCTTCTTCATGGCTCGCGCTCCGTGTTGGGGCCTCCGCCCGATGGACTCATCGGGTCGAACATGGGGATGCGAGGGGGCCTGTCGCAATGCGCGTGGCGGCGGAGGACAGGCAGGCATGCAGCTGCGCCATCCCTTGCACTCCGGGACGGGTTTCGGGGGCTTCGACGGGTCTCCTATTCGACCGAGTAGCCCCCCGTCTGGCTGCGCGCGAGCAGGTACATCTTCCACATTCCCAGAAGCCGCTCGAAGGTCACCAGGGTGACGTGCTCCTTCTCCAGCGCCTTCTTGAGGATCAACCCCCTCAACCGCGCCGCGAGCGCCGGCTGCGCACCGACCTTCGCGGCAAGGTCGCTGTCGGCGACCGTGACGTGATAGCGCACCGTGTGTGATTCGGTGATGCTGATGCTGGGGTCGCCGAAGGCCTTCGTGACCAGGCCCCCATTGCTCAAGTGCTGGATCCTCTGGTGCACACGGCCCGTCTCGCGAAAGAAGAGGTCGGCTTCGTCCATGTCCCTCGGCTGGACCAGGGAGCCCCGGCCGTGGGGCGCCCGCAGCATGGGTTCACAGAACCGCCAGTCGTCTCCGGGGGACAGGTTGTGCCGCGCCTTGTTCACGAGGAACATCAACATGTCCTCGGTCTGGATCCTCGCATGGAGGGCCGTCTGTGCGGCTTCCTGGATGAGCACCGCCAGTGGATCCGGGCTGCCGGCGATGCCCACGACGGAGCTGATCCCTTCGGGATTCCCCATCATGTCCTTGAGCTGCTTGGAGAGTTCGACCTGCTTGATGGAGGTGCCGGTCGTCTCCTGGGGCCGCGCGAAGAGGGCGTAGGCCCTGGCGGCGGCCTCATAGTGGTACGCGTTGGTCAGCCGCAGCGCCCCCAACATCACCTTGAAGCTGGGGGACTCCCGGGGCGCGCGGTCGATGACGCTCTGTCCCTTGGCGGCATGCGCGCTTTCATGGACCAGGGTCAGCGCCAGGACCTCGGGTGCCATCGCCGTGAAGTCTGGTGCCAGCAACACGCGAAGGTTTTCCGGCGTCGTGCAGGCCTCGCGACCAAAAGCCTTGTTCCACGCGTTGATGCGGAAATAGGTCTGCGGCGCGGCCACCCAGGTTTCGATGACCTTCAACATGGCCTCGAAGTGTTTGTAGGCCGCGAGGCCATTCGCCACGCCGAAGGTTGCTTCGCAGATGATCCTGTTGGAGGGGGAGCGGAGAAATGCATGGATCAGGATCGCGGCGTCGCGAAGGGTCTCCGCGATGCGATTGAACTCCGCCTCCTTGACCTCCCGCTCCTCCTCGGGAAACGCCTTGGCCCGCTCCTGCCGGTCGTGCTTCTGGATGCGGGTCGTCTCCCGCCATCGCTGCGCGAACTTCCTGGCTCTGGCGTGGAGCACACACCACGGCGAGGAGCCCACGGAGGGCGCGGTGCAACCGGGGAACGTGCACATTCCGTCAGTATAGGACGGAGCCGAGCCTGGATGAGGGCGGCGGCGCCACGCGTAACGGCATCCTCATGCTGAGGCAGGCTCCTGTTTCCAATGGGGGGCGAGGAGGGCCGCTGAAGGGAACTGCGGAGCTGTGCGTCAGGTAGGGTAGGGTTCTCCGTGTCGTGCCACCCAGGGCTCCCCTCCCATGACCTTCGCTTCACTTGGCCTGTCGGACGCGCTCGCCCGCGCCGTGGCCGAACTTGGATATGACGAACCCACGCCGGTGCAGCGCGCGGCCATTCCCGTGGTGCTGCGGGGCGGCGACGTCCTGGCCTCGGCGAAGACGGGCTCGGGGAAGACCGCGGCGTTCCTGCTGCCCCTCATGGAGGCCTTGCGCGCCCGGCCGGGTGGGGCGGTCCGGCCGGTGCGGGCCTTCATCCTGGTCCCCACGCGGGAGCTCGCCGCCCAGATCGTCGACTCCCTCCAGCGGTATGGCCGTCACTTGAAGAAGCCGCTGAAGACCTGCCTCGCGGTCGGCGGCGTCTCCGCGAACCCGCAGATGCTGGCGCTCCGGGGCGGCGCGGACGTCGTCGTGGCCACACCGGGCCGCGCGCTGGACCTCGTGGCTCAGAACGCGCTCCGGCTGGGGGAGGTGGAGACGCTGGTGCTCGACGAGGCCGACCGGCTGTTTTCCCTGGGCTTCGCTGACGAGCTCAACCGCCTGCTCACGCTCCTGCCCGCGCGCCGCCAGAACCTGCTGTTCTCCGCCACGTTCCCGCCCGCCGTGCGGACGTTCGCGGAGCGACTGCTGCACGAGCCCACGCGCATCGACGTCGATGACGGCGAGCTGCCCTCCACGGACCTCATCCTCCAGCGGGCCATCCAGGTGGATGCGCCCCGGCGCACGATGCTCCTGCGACAGCTGTTGGAAACCCACGCGTGGTCTCACGTCCTCACGTTCGTCGCCAGCCGCTACGCGGCGGACCATGTCGCGCTGAAGCTCAACCGCGCCGGCATCCCCGCGACGTCGCTGCACGGAGACCTCAGCCAGGGGGCCCGCACGCGGGCGCTCGCGGACTTCAAGGCGAAGCGCGTGCGTGTCCTCGTCGCCACCGACGTCGCCGCGCGCGGCCTGGACATCTCGGGCCTGCCCGCGGTCGTGAACTACGATCTGCCGCGTTCGACCGTGGACTACGTGCACCGCATCCGCCGTACGGGGCGGGCGGGCGACCAGGGCGTGGCGATCAGCTTCGTCAGCGCGGACACCGAAGCCCACTTCCGTCTCATCGAGAAGCGCAACCACCTGTCCGTCGCGCGAGAGCAGGTGGCGGGCTTTGAACCGACGCCGACGGCCGAGTCCGCCGCACCGCCACTGGATGCGAACGGCGGCGTGAAGGGCCGGCGCAAGAGCAAGAAGGACAAGCTGCGCGAAGCCGCTGCCGCCGCCGCCGCCGCCCCTCCCCCGAAGCGCAAGCCGTAGCGCCCTTCATTTCCGCGAACGCGGCGAATGGGCCGTCATGACGGCGATGGGTACCGCGCTATCCGAGCGCCGCCTTCCCGTCCGGCTTGCGCTGGAACTTGTAGAGCACGAAGCCCACCGCGAGCGCGATGGCCCCGGCGACGAGGTTCTCTTTCTCCGCGCTCAGCGCGAAGACGACGCACAGCGCGGCGGCGGCGAGGGGAATCACGGGCCCACCCGGGATGCGGAACGCGTTCGGGGGCGCCTGGAGCTTGCGGCGCAGCACGGGCACAGCCAGGGCCGTGCCGAAGTACGTGGCGAGCCGGGCCACCACGGAGAGCGTGGCGAGCACCTCGAACGAGCCGGAGAACGCCAGGGGCAGCGCGATGGCGGTCTGCGTGAGGATGGCGATCGTCGGCGTGCGGTAGCGCGGATGCAGCGTGGCGAGCGCGGCGGGGCCGAAGCCGTCCTGAGCCAGCGCGTACAGGTAGCGCGGCCCGGCGAGCACGGTGTTGCTGTTGGTCCCCAGGATGGACAGCACCCCGCCCACCGTCATGAGGAGCCCACCCCAACCCCCGAGGAACCGCGCGGCGGCGTTGGCGAGCGGCGTCTGCGCGTCCGCGACCCCGGGCAACGTGCCCAGCGCCACCCACTGCACCGCCGTGTAGATGAGCGTGACCACGCCTATCTGCACGACGAGCGCGAAGGGCACGTCGCGGCGCGGGTTCTTGAACTCACCCGCCGGAGCCGCCGTGTTCTCGAAGCCTGCATAGGCGAACAGCAGCAGCAGCACCGCGGCCCCCAGGTTGCCTCCATCCCTGGGCGCCACCGAGGTCGCCAGCGGCACGGACACGGAGAAGAGGCCCACGGCGATGAACACCAGCAGGGGCACCGTCTTGGTGACGGCGAGGAACACCGCGGTGCGAGCGCCGCCCTTCACGCCCACGACGTTGATGGCGGTGAGCGCGAGCAGGGGCACGGCGATGGCCAGCCCCTGGCCCAGGCCCGAGTTCGCCGCGGGCCACAGGAAGCCCAGCGCGCGGGAGAAGCCGACGGACAACGAGGCCACGGACGAGACGCGCGCCAGCCACGTCATCCAGCCGACCTGGAACCCCACCCGTTCTCCAAAGGCTTCACGCGTGTAGAGATACGCGCTGCCAGGCTTGTCGAAGTAGCTGGCCGCCTCCGCGAAGCAGAGCACGAGCAGCAGCACCGCCAGGCCCGCGAGCACGACGGCGCCCGTGCTCGCCGAGCCCAGGTTCGCGGCGGCCGCCGCGGGCAGCAGGTAGACACCGCTGCCGATGACGTCGTTGATGGAGAACCCGACGATTTCCCAGCGCGATACCGCGCGCCGCATGCCCGGCTCAGGAGGAGGCGAATGGGTTCCGGTGGTCATGGATGGAAGGGAGGGAGGGGGAACCCACTGGAGCACAGATGCGGCGAATCCGCGAATTCGTGAGAAGCCGGGCTCCTTTCCCGGAACAGGCACGACGAAGCTGGAACACTTCCAGGTCTAGAGGAGCGGCTCGGCCTGTGCGCTACTCCATGTCCTCTGAGGGCAGGTCCGAGGACTCTTCATGTCAACACTGCCATTGATCCGGCTCTGGGACTCCGCGGGTCTGGGACTCGTTCTCCTTTGGCCCACCGGAATCCTCTATTCAAATCAAACGGGAGGATCCACATGTCTGCAGCCCCAGGCGGAGGGTGCATTCCTTCCGCTCGTGGACGAACTGGTGGCGCAAGAGGACCTGCTGCGCCAGCACTTCACCGGGCCCAAATGGCAGGGCGCATGTGCCAATGGAATCGACGAAGAAACGGCCCAGGAGATCGAACGAATCCTGGGCCTTTCAGGTGTCACGCGGGAGCTGGGGGTTCGAGTCGATCGCGCACGGCTTGCGGAATCCCATGAGGCCTGGGTGTACGTCGAGGTTCCGGCGCAGCCTGAGAACGGGTTCGCCAGCCTTGAGCGCCTCCCCGCTTCAAAGGGCATCCTGACCTGGGCCAATAGCGACTGACGCCCACGTTCACCAGGATGGCAGGGTCTCCGCGAGGCGGATGTGCCCCTGGAAGGCGCCACTGCCCTGCGGCGTCTCGCCCTTTTCAATGGCATGGGCGAAGCGCACGCCGGCGTCCGCCTCCAGCCGCTCGAAGAGGCCCTGGAGCTTCGGGTAGTCGCGGCGGTCGAGCACCTCGTGGTACCGGGTCCAGCGGGCGATGCCGATGAAGTAGGCGTCCGCCAGCGTGCGGTGGTCGCCCAGCAGCCACGGCGTGTCGCCCATCAGCGCCTCCAGGTTCGCGTGCGCGGAGACCACCTTGCGGGCTCCCAGGTTGCGCAGCGCCTGCTTTTCGGACTCCGGCAGTTCGGCGTGCTCAAGCGCGTACCAGAGCGGCGAGAACGCGCTGAAGAAGGTGGTGTTCAGGTACGCGAGCATCTGGTTCAACCGGTCGAAGTCCTCGGTGCCCTGGGCGAACGACAGCCCGGTGCCCACGCCGCGCGCGCCCAGGTGGTTGAGGATGGCCATGCTTTCGCTGATGCGCGCGCCCGCCTCCGTCATCAAGGTGGGCGTCTCCGCGACGGGGTTGATCCGGCGGTAGTCCGCGCTGCTGACATCCTCCGGCATGGCGATGCGGCACAGCTGGTAGGGCCGGCCCAGCCACTCCAGCGCGACGATGGAGCCAAACGAGCAGCCAGAGGGGACACCGTAGAAGAGGGTAGGCAATGCCATGGTGAAGCTCCTGTCCGAAGGGGAAGGCGTGATGCCTTCGATGGGGACAAGATGGCCGTGGCGACGCGCGCCGTGTAGACAGCGGAACGCGAACGCAAGGTCCACACCCGTGGACGATGAGGCGGCCCTTGAAGCTCAATGACCTCCATCTCTTCGTCCAGGCCGTGGAGAGCGGTGGCTTCGCCGCGGCGGCTCGGCGGCTGGGCATTCCCAAGTCGACGGTGAGCAAGCGTGTGGCCGAATTGGAGGACGCGCTGGGCGCCCGGCTGATCCAGCGCACGTCGCGGAGCTTCACGCTGACGGACGTGGGGCGGGACTTCCTCGACCATGCCCGCGCCGCGGTGATGGAGGCGGAGGCCGCGGAGAACGTGGTGCGCCGCCGGCAGGTGGAGCCCAGCGGCGTGGTGCGAATCACCACGTCGGTCCCCACGGCGCAGTTCCGGCTCGCGGACCGTCTGCCCCTGCTGGCGCTGGCGCATCCCAAGGTGCGCGTCGAGCTTCACGCGACGGACCGCTTCGTGGACCTGGTGCAGGAGGGATTCGACATCGCCGTGCGCAGTCACTTCTCGCCCTTGCCCGCCTCGGGCCTGGTGCAGCGCCGACTCGCGGTGGAGTCCACCATTCTGGTGGCGTCGCCCGGCTACCTGTCCAGCCGCGGCAGGATTCGCAAGCCCGAGGACTTGAGCGAACACGACGGCCTCCTGACCAGCGCCACATCCACTGAATGGCGGTTGCGTGGGAGGGCGGGGGAGACGGTCACCGTGATGCCACAGGCACGCATGACCGCCGATGAGTCGCTGGTGCTCTTGAAGGCGGCCACGGCCGGGCTGGGCGTCGTCTGTCTGCCAGAGACGTTCACTCGCGTGGACGTGGAGGCCGGGAGGCTGGTGCGTGTGCTTCCCGCCTGGACCGCGGGCACGGTGACGACGACGATCCTGACGCCACACCGCAGGGGGCAGTTGCCCGCCGTGCGCGCCGTCATCGATTTCTTGATGGAGGGCGCTGACGAGGCGTGAGCGTCCTCGGCACGGCGCCTGATCGGGGGTCATCCATCCAACCAGAACGCCCGGTTTCCGCTGCTCAGCGCCTTCTCCAAGAACTCCTCGAAGCTGGAGGCGATGCGCGGCGTCTCGTCCGGGTACGTCTCGTGGAAGGCGTCGAGCAGCGGGTAGCGGCCGTTGAACCGTATGGCGACATCCAGGATGACGAAGTTGGTGTCCTGCATGTCCACCAGGGTGAAGTGCGAAGCGGGGCCCGCACTGTCCTGGTCTCGTCCTCGAATGGCGACGCGAGCTCGCTCGATCTCGTCCAGCGAAAGGATGCAGTACTTCGCGTTTGGCAGCGGCTTGAAGAGGGTGCCGCCGTTGGCGTGCAGGAAGAAGGCGCGCAGGTCCTCGTCCAGCTTCCAGCCGACACGCGCCTCGAACGCGGAGAGCTGCGCAGGCGTCGCAGGGGCGTTGGGGAAGTGCAGCCGGGAGAACTCCGCCAGCAGGTTGTTCATGGGCATGGTGGTAGCCTCAATCTGAGTAGGGTCGCTCAGGGCCGGGCGTCAGCCATTTCCCACCGGGCGCGTCTGAGGCAGACGAAAGCAGCTGTCATGACAATCGATGACAGCACAGCCACGGCTGCCAGGCCAAACGCTCGCTTCAACTCATGGCTGGCGTGTCGCCCTCTCCGCGCCAGCTCAACCGTGCGCTCGTGCCTCGGGGCTCCAGTGCGTCAATGGACAGCGTCCACCCGAAGCGCTGGGCCAGCCGTTCCACCAACGACAGGCCGATGCCATGGCTCTCGCTCCCGGGCTCGGCGCGGCCAAAGCCAACCCCCGTGTCGGTCAGGGTCCACGCCGAGGGCTCGATGGTGATCACGATGCGCCCTTCGTCCGTGTAGGCGAGCGCGTTCTTGAGGAGGTTGCCCATCATCACCCTGGCGACGGATGCAGGGACGGGCGCGTGGACTTCGCCCGCGGACTCAATCGTGAGCTCGATGCTGTCACTGCGCCGCAGGTGCCCGTACAACGCGAGCAATTCTCGCGAGACTCGGTGCAAGTCGCAGCGCTCCTCGGAGCGGCGCTCGCGGGCCAGCCAGAGGATGCCCTCCGTCAACAGGCCCATCTGGCTCACGGCCCGGTGCAGCCGGTCGAACGTCTCCGCGTCTCGCGGCGGGTCGAGCTCCAATATTTCCACCGCGCCCTGGGCCACGGCCAGAGGGGTGCGCAGCTCATGACTGGCGTCGCGGTTGAACCGCTGCTCACGCTCCAACTGCTCCTGGATGCGCGCGTCCCGTGCGAGCAGCGCGTCCCGCAGCGCCCGGACCTCGGCCACTCCTCCATCATCCTCGGGCGGCGGTGTCCCTTCGGCCCGGAGCCACTCCACCATCCGCTCCAGCGGCCGACCGAGCCGGCGGGCCACGAGACGGGCGAGGAGCGCGGCGGCCAGCAATGCCAGCAGCGCACTGGTGAGGAGCAGTCCGGCCGTCCGCTTCAAGTGAGCTGTCGTGCTCGTCAATCGCGTCACGTCGAACGCGAAGTACTGGCGTTCTCCACCCACGCCTCGGCGCACCGCGACGTGGAAGTGTCCATGGCTTCCGGCGGGCACCTCGTACTCTCTCGGCGGCGCGTCCGGACTCAGGCGCTCCGCGAGCCAGGGCGGCAGCGCGGCGTGGCCGTCATACCGCGTGATTCCGGGGACGTGACCTGGCTCGCTCCGGTCCGCCTCCGCGGCCACGATGCGGCTGAAGATGACGTCCTCGAGGTCGTAGCTGAAGAGCGTGAAGATCCCTCCCATCAGCACCAACGCGAACGCGGCGGACAGCCCCATGGCGCGCTGGAGGACGGCGCGCACCGACCTGCTGGACCTAGCGCGCATCCAGGCGGTACCCCTCGTTGCGCAGGGTGGTGATGGCATCGTCGAGCCCCAGCCCGGCCAAGGCCTTGCGCAGGGCATAGACGTGCGTGCGCAGCGCGCTGGACTCGGGGGCTTCGTCCCCCCAGAGCCGTTGCGCCAGCGTGGCCGCGGGGATGGCTTCGGGGGCGGCCTCCATCAGCCACCGCAGGAGGAGTGCCTCGGTGCGGTTGAGCCGGACGGAGCGCCCACCCCATTGCGTGTGCCCGCTCTCCGGCTCCAGCGTGAGCCCTCCGTGCGTCAGCTTCCGTCCGCTCGGAGGCACGGGCCGGCGCGCCAGGGCTTCCAGGCGCCAGCGCAGCTCCCGGAGCGAGAACGGCTTGACCAGGTAGTCGTCCGCGCCCGCCTGGAAGCCCGCTTCCTTGTCCTCGAGCGTGTCCCTGGCGGTCAGCATCAGGATGGGAACGAGCCGGGGCGCGACCTGCCGGTATCGCTCGCACACTTCGACGCCGCTCATGCCGGGCAGCATCACGTCCAGCACGATGACGTCGTACGGGTGGCCCAGCGCGAGCGCGAGCCCCTCGGGCCCGGTGCTCGCGAAGTCCAATTGGAAGTCCGGCTCCAGGAACCGCGCGACGTTGGCCTGGAGGTCGCGGTTGTCCTCGATGACGAGCACGCGCATGGGGGTGAACTGGATGCTACCCGCGTCTGCGTCAAACGAATGTCAGCACGTGGGTGACGCCTGGTTGACCGGCGCTCCCGCACCCTTCACGGCCTCTCTCACTTGAGGAGTTCCGTGATGATGCGTTCGCTGTTCCTGGCCCTGATGTTCCTGGTCGCCTCCGTGGCCCACGCCGCGAGCCCCGCGGTCCCCCTGGAGGTCCGCGCGGAGGATGGGGAGCGGATTCCCGCGTGGGTGCTGGAGCCGGAAGGGAAGGGGACGAATCCGCCCGTGGCCGTCCTGCTGCACGGCCTCACCCGGAGCAAGGACGACTGGCTGTCGGATGCGGAGCCGACCTTCGGAGGCGCCCTGACGGAGCAGCTGCGGAGCGCCGGCTATCGCGTCTATCTCATGGACGCGAGGCGGCACGGCGCGCGAGCGACCCCAGACGCGCGGCCCGGAGCCCTCGCGAAGCGAGCGCACGCGGGCGAGCCCGGTCCCTATCAAGCGATGATTGTCGACACCGTGCGTGATGCGCAGGCGCTCCTCACCCACGTGCTCGCCAACGGCAAGAAGCCGCCGAGGGTGCTCGTCGCCGGCTACAGCATGGGCGCCCAGGTGGGCCTCCTGCTGGCCTCGCGCGAGCCTCGGATCACCCATCTGGTGACGATGGTGCCACCCCATGTCGACCCCGTGCTGGGCGACGCCGCACCGGTGAACCGGATGGGCCAGGTTCATCAGGCCTGGCTGCTGTTGACCGCGAACCGCGATGTCTTCTCCACCGAGGAGGACACCCAGAAGCTCTTCGACGCCGCGCCCTCCAAGCGCAAGACGCGCCAGGCCTTCGACAGCGGGCACGCACTGCCGCGCGAGTACCTGGATGCGGTCCGTCGCTGGTTGGGCGAGACCCCACGAAAGCCGTAGGCTTGTGTGGGTGAATGTCTGGGCGGAGCTCCCGTGCCACGGGCGCCGCAACTGGGGCGCCATGCAGGCGATAATCGCGGAAAACGAGGCGGATCTTGCCTCGCCAACCAGCCGCCCCAAGCAGGGGACGAGGGGGAACCACCATGACGACGCCCATCCAGCGCAACGCACCCCGACCCATCGAGACGAAGCCCACGGAGCGCCCCGTGGCGCAGACCCCGGCGCAGCCGCCCGCCCGGAATGAGGCGGTGCGTCCCGGAGGCACGGGGGCGGACGGGTTCCAGCCTGCGGCGGGGGCCGCGGGGACGCAGACGGCGAACCGCCTGGGCGCGGCGCCCGCGGGGGCTGAGGAGGTGCGGACGACGAGCGCGACCCCGGTGGCGCCCGCGGCGCTGTCGCCCACGGAGCTGCGCTCGGCGCAGCAGGCCATCGCGAACTCCAGCGACGGCCGGGACGCCACCGCCGTGTCCGAGTGGCTGAGGAACAACCCGGACCCGGCCAAGCAGGCGGCGTTCATGGACATGATGTTCCACTTCGGCCCCGTGGCGGGCGGCATCCTGGACAGCGTTCAGCGGCTTCCGGAGGCGGACCGCGCGCGGCTGTCCCAGGCGCTGGACAATGCCTACCGCTCCGGCGCGGTGTCTCCCCAGGAGCTGTCGGCGGCGGTGGCCTCGTCCGGCCGCGGTGCGCTGCCCGGGGCGACGCACGAGGGGATGGCGGGCATCATCGCCGGCACGGGCAACCCGGACCTCATCGCGACGTATGCGACGGCCGAGATGGGCATCGTCCGCGCGAGCGGCGGGAATGATCCGCAGCGCAGCGCGGCGGTGGCCACGGCGCTGGCGGGCATGCCGCCGGACCGGCTCCAGTCATTCCTGGCGGCGAACCGGGAGGGCATGGCGGATGTCATCAAGAACATCAACGCCTCCGGCCCGGACGCGACCTACTCCCCCGCGCTGGGGCGCCTGCTGGACGCCGCCGGCCGCATCAACCCGCCCACGGCGGAGTCGGTGCAGCTGTTCACGAACTCCATCGACAAGCTGGGGGAGAACCGCGAGTCGCGCGCCGCCGCCGCCCGCTTCTTCACCCAGCATGGTGACGCGGTGCTGTCGTCGCTGCAGGACAGCTCGGGCTCGCTGGGGCTGGATGGCCAGAAGAAGATGTCCGAGTTCTTCGCCCGGACGCTCTTCTCGCCGCCGCAGGACTTCCCGGGCAGCGACGCGTTCCGCCAGAACGTGATGCAGCGCCTGGAGACGATGAACGCCGGGCTCGCGCGGCACGCCAACGAGAACCCGCCCTCGCAGGACGCGAAGCGCGGCGCGCGGCTCATGGGCAGCCTGGTGGGGGCGCTGGAGGGTGGCTTCCAGGTGTCCCTGGACGAGCTGGGCAAGCGCAACGAGGCCGTGAAGGGCATGGTGGATCTGCTCTTCTCCGCCAAGTCGCTGCTGCCCAACCTGCCCATCCCCGGCGCGGGCAAGCTCAAGGACCTGACCCTTGATCAGATCCAGCGCTGGGTGACGTCCAGCCTCCAGGAGCGGGCCCAGCAGCCCTCGCAGGCCATTCCGTTCCACCGCACCTTCGGTGAGCAGATCGCCAACCCGGACCTGCGCACCGACTATGATGCCGCCCGCGGCGACGCCTTCCTCAACCGCCAGCGCGGTCTGAGCCGGTAGCCGCGCGGGGCCGTGAAGGGGAGGGGGCCGAGCGCCTCCTCCCCGTCAACGGAGGACAAGGAGCGCGGCACGCATGCGCATCGCAATGAGTGGCACGCACCGCGTGGGCAAATCGACGCTCATGGAAGACCTGGGGGAAGAACTCCCGGGGTATCGGATCGTCGACGAGCCGTACCACCTGCTCGAAGAGGAGGGGTACGCGTTCACGTCTCCACCGTGCCTGGAGGATTTCGTCGAGCAGCTCCGTCGATCCATGGACCTGCTCGAAGAAGAGGACACGCGAAACGTCCTGTTTGATCGAAGCCCCCTCGACTTTCTCGGGTACCTCCTGACGCACGAGGACTCCGATGCGTTCGACGTCGAGGAGTGGCTGACGCGGATCCGTTCCACCCTGAAGACCCTGGACCTCGTCGTCTTCGTCCCCATCGAGGAGCGCGATCGCATCCGCCTCCCCGCGCACGAAGATTCCCAGCGGCGCAGGGAGGTGGACGAGAAGCTCGCCTGGCTATTGCTCGACGACCCTTATGAGTTGGGCGTGGAGGTCCTCTCCGTCCACGGCTCCGGGGGCGTACGGGTTGCCCAGGTCCTCGAGCGCCTCGGGCGAGGTTGAAGCCGTCACGCTCCGGTCACGCCTCCGGGACTACTTCCCTGCGCACCTGCTCCCGGAGCGTCCATGCCCCTGATTCGACGGTTTCCAGTCACGCATCCCGCGCGCATTCCCTTTCCTCCTTCCTCCGGAGCCTCTCGCAGGCGGGGATGGGCGAAGGGGCCGTCGAGGAGGGCGCGCTCGCGTCCTGCCCGCTGCGCCACTGCGCTCCCGCCACAGCAAGCCCGGCCGGGTTCACTGCGCAGGCTGCCCCACTGGGCTTCGCGGCCGACACCGTCCTGGCCACGGAGCCCGTGAAGGGGGGCCCTCGCCAGCGTTGCAAGTTCCCGGCGCTGGAGGACGGCGGGACTACCGGGCGAGGAACTGGGCCTCGGTCAGGCAGGGCTCAACCTTCTCCGGCGTGACGAGGAAGGGCTCCGCCCGGTCCAGCGTGCGGGAGGTGCCCAGCGCGCTGTCACCAATGGAGCCGCCGCCGTCGAACACCATGACCGCCCAGTCGTTCTGTGACGCGGGGAACACCGTGGCGCTGCTGCCGTCGCGGTTGAGGTCCCGCGCGTACGAGGCCGTCTGGATGCTGCCGTTGGCGTTCATGTCCAGGTTGGCGCTCGCGTTGCCGGCGACCTGGACGTTGACGAAGCGCAGCCCGCCAATCTTCGCCAGGTCCGCCTCCGTGGTGGGGGCCACGGGGGTGAAGGCCGCGACCTCGTTGATGGCCGCTTCGCTGAAGGACGCCACGCGTACGCGCGAATAATCGAACACGTTCGCCACGCCGCCGATGGTGAAGCCATACACCTGATACTCGTAGTTCATGATGCTCAGGTAGTTGGGCTTGTAGTTGGCATTGTCGGTTCCTCCGTGGCGCAGGCCGATGTTGTGCCCCAGTTCGTGCATGAGCGTCCCTGCCTGCTGCGCCTCCGTGCCGCCTGGGGTGGACCAGCCGCCCAGCGTCACGATGAAGTCATGGGCGGGGATGCCGCGCGAGATGCCGCTGGAGGTGCCCCCGCTGTAGGTGTTGGCGAACAGCATGTAGTGGAAGAACGGCGCGCGGGCGGCGGCGAAGTACTTCGCCTTGATGATGTCGAAGTCCGTCCACACCGGGTTCAGGTCCGGATCCGCGTCCGCCGTGGCGATCTGCTGGTCCAGCAGGATGTGCAGGTTGATGCCCGTGCTGCCGTCCGGGTTGGACACCGGCGCGTTGGCGAACGCGGTGATGATCCGGTTGAGCGCGCCCTGCGTGGGCTTGCGGTTGGCGTAGTAGTCCGCCTCGATGAAGATGTCCTTGCGGCGCGCGTTGGCGCCCAACGCCGGCAGGTTCACGCCGCCGGAACCGAACAACTCCGCGTAGTCGCTCAGGCGGTCGCCGTCCGTGTCGGTGCTCTGCGGGTTGGTGCCGTACTGCGCCTCCACCTTGTCGCAGACGCCGTCGCCGTCGGTGTCCACGTCAGAGGCCAGACACCCGGGCGCCGCCTGCGCGACGACGCCCTGGGCAACCACGGCCTCCGTCGGCCCCTCCACACCTTCATCGCCACCACACCCGTTCATTCCCAGCAGGGCCACGGACGCCGTCAGCAAGGTCTTCTGGAGCTTGGACATACTCTTCCTTTGGAGGTCACGGACCGGCATCAAGCCGGCACGGCCATTCTATCGCACTTCCTGTGTAGTCTGTTTTGGCTATGAATCCTCGTTTGAGGCTGAGTGTCCAGTGGCATCGATTCCAGTGCCAATGACAAACATGCTGTGGCGTCAAAACGGCGCCACGTGGCACTCCGGGGCCAGGGCCGGGTGGTATCTTCCGCGCCCATGGACCTGCGAATCGTGCTCGGCGTCGCGCTGATGCTGGTGTCGCCCGCCTGGAGTCAGCCGGTGGCCGCGTCTGGCGCGGACTTCCAGGCCCGGATGTCCGCCGCGTCCCGGGCCTACGAGGAGCTCGACTACGAGCATTCGCTCGAGCAGCTCGACGCGGCGAAGGCCGTGGCGCGCGATGGCGGGGAGCGGGGCAGGGTGGCCATCCCCCGGGGCATCGTGCTCGCGGACCTGAGGCGCCGTCAGGATTCCCTGGCCGCCTTCAAGGAAGGGCTGTCGCTCCTGCCCGACGCGAGCCTTCCGGTGAAGGTGTCGCCCAATGTGTCACGCGACTTCGAGGAGGTGCGCAGGAGTGTGCAGCGTGAGCTGGCACGCAGTCCCCGGCCGCCTCCGGACGCACCGGTCGCGATGACGGATGCGCAGCCTGTGTCCGCGCCGCCGCCAGGTCTCGTGCCGCCGCCGGCGCAGGAGGAGGTGCAACGCACGCGTTCCCTTCCCGTGCTTCCGCTCGCCTTGCTGGGCGGAGGCGTGGTGCTCGGGGGCATTGGTAGCTACGTGGGCCTCCAGTCGCGGAGCAACGTGAACGCCGCGCGCGAGGATGCCTTCTACAGCGACCGGACCGCGCACCTGGACAGCGCGAGGGGACAGGCGCTCGCGGCCAACATCCTGCTGGGCGCGGCCGTCACCGCCGCAGCGGGCGCCGCCGTCACCTGGCTTCTCACGGGCGACTCGCCGTCGCCGCGGACGGAGGTTTCTCCATGACGCGCGCCGTGGCCGTGGGGCTCGGGTTGCTCTGCATCACCTGTACGGTGCCGGACATCGATGAACTCGAAGCGGAGCGCCCCAGCGGGTGCGACGCGAGCCATCCCTGCCATGTCCAGGTCCGGCTGACCTACGACGGCTTCCGTCCGGGCTGCGTCACGCTGCGCGTCGTGGACGCCGAGGAGGCCTCCAGGACCTTCGAGCTGCCGGTGCCCGAGGGAGTGGGGGAGGTGGGCTTCATTCGTCGCACCGGATGGAGCGACACCGTGAAGGTGACGGCCTCCGCCCGCGAGCGCTCGTGCGCGGGGCAGGAGGTTGCCACCGCGTCCGGTCAGGTGGTGGTTCCCGAGGAGGACACCACGAGCGTCGAGCTGACGTTGAGCGCGCTCGACGAAGACGGGGATGGCTACGTGAGCACCGCCACCCGGGGGACGGACTGTGACGATCACTCCGTCTCCATCTCCCCGGGCGTGGAGGAGCGCTGCGACTTCCTGGACAACAACTGTGATGGCCGCCAGGACCCGGTGCCTGTCTGTAATGGCGTCGAATGGAGGACGACCGAGCGCCTCCCGGGCGCGAGCTTCCAGGACGTGGCCCCTCATGTGCGGGGGCAGGCCTGGCTGGTGAGCGACAGCAACGACGTGCTCGCCCATGTGCGTCGGGAGACTGATGGGGGCTTCGACGTACAGTCTTTCACCGACTGCCACGGCGCCTGGTCCACCGCATGGGCGCGGCCGAGCGACGGGCGTGTGTTCATGGGCTCCTGGATGGGGCAGCTCGCCACGCGGTCACTGTCCGCCACGGAGCCCTGCACGCTGACGTCCTTTGATGGGGGCGGGGCGGCCATCCAGGACCTCGTGGGCTTCGAGATGGACGGAGGCACGACGCTCTACGCGGTGAGCGAGACCGGGGACATCCTCCGCTGGGACTATCCGGCGGAGCCCCAGCGGGTGGCGCACGTGGATGCGGACCTGCGCTCCATCCATGGGCTCGACCCGCGGACGCTCATCACCGTGGGGACCACGGGCAACGGGCCCGTCGCGTACCACGTCAACTCGGACGGAGGCCCGTGGCTGCGGGAATCGCTGCCGCAGCCGTCCCAGGGGCAGGTCGCTTTGCAAGCCGTGCACGTGGTGGCGCCGGGCCTGGCCTACGCGGGAGGAGATCAGGGGCTGTTCCTGGAGCGTTCAGCGGGTACCTGGAGCACGAAGCCGCCGTATCCCATCTTCGTGGATGGCGGCGTCGCGCCTGATCTGCTGGGCGTGGTGTCCTTTGGACGGGGCGCCGTCTTCGCGCACCTGGGCACGGACGACCTCGTCCGCTTCGACGGAGTGGCGTGGCAGGACTTCCTCTTCGGCACCCAGGGCTTCACGACCCTCGAAGGGCTGTCGTCGGACGAGCTGTGGAGCGCCACACAGGATGGGACCGGGTTCTACTTCGGTTGGCTGAAGTAGGCGTGCCGCACGGTCAGGCGGCGGTATTGGAGAGGGCTCGCAGGAAGGGCTCGGAGGTCGATTCGACCACCCGCGAAATCGAATGTCGTGAAAAAATAGGTCGGTTGACCTATATCCGTGGCGGGTCTTGAAAGGGAGTCGCCATGGAGTCCGAGGGCCGTGTCGTGCTGGTGGGGGGCTATGGGG